>NZ_MEFH01000078.1:0-50762 GCF_001725095.1 Sphingopyxis sp. SCN 67-31
CAGGATCAAACTCTCAAGTTTGATGTTCGAATCTGCAAAGGTGGAATATCCCTCGCAAACCCGCTCATTTTAAGGAGCCTGGCCTACACAAGAAGCAACCTCGTGAAAGGCTGCTTCCACGTTATGGAAACGTGTAAGACATGCAGGTCAGGCTTGGCTTTTTATCCTGAGCACCCGGCACCTTAAAGCTGCCGGACCCAGGGCCGCCGCCCACATGTCCCTTCATCGACAATCACAATGTCAAAGAGCTCACCGACAAGAAACGGCGGACAGTTGTCGTTCCCCGCTATTTCTATCGGGGGACATCTGTCCGTCTATGTTGGCGACCGTCTGGAGCGTGGCGGTTAGTGCCGCGCCCCGTCCGGTGAACAGGCCTCTAGGCCCCTCCTCGATTCGCGTCAACACCCTTTTTGCAATTTTGTTTCAAAGGTTGTGCAACGAGCCGCTATAGCCTCGGCCGAAAGGACCAAATGGTGAGCGAAAGCGCGGATTTCAAGCCGGACAACGGCATCGGGGAAAAGACCGGAGGAAAAGGCGAGGCATTCGGCGACCGCGTGCGCCGCGCGGTCATCTGGCGTTCGGGCAGCCAGATTCTCGCGCAGATCATCACCTGGACCTCGACGCTGTTCGTGATTCGACTGCTCGATCCCGCCGATTACGGCCTTTTCGCGATGACGCAGGTGATTCTGTCCTTCCTCGCCTTCCTCAACGGCTGGGGATTCGCGAGCGCGCTCGTCCAGTCCGATTCGGTCGATCCGTTCCGAATCAGGCAGGCATTTGGGCTGCTGCTGCTGCTCAACGCGATGCTCGCCGCCATCCAGTTCTTCGGCGCGCCGCTCGCCGCCGCCTATTACGGCCAGCCGATCGTCGCCGACCTGCTCCGCATCCAGGCGCTGATCTTTCTCGCGACTCCCTTCATCGCGCTGCCCGAGGTGATGATGTCGCGCGCGCTCGATTTCCGGCGTCAGGCATTCGTCAACCTGCTCGCCGCGCTGGCGGGGGCGAGCACCGCGCTCGGCTGCGCGCTCGCCGGCTTCGGCGTATGGACGCTCGTCTATGCCCCCATCGCGATGTTCTGGACGCGCGCAATCGGCCTGACGCTCGTCGCGCGCCTGCTCGTATGGCCGAGTTTCGATTTCCGGGGCTGCGGGCAGATCATCGGCTTCGGTTCCGCGATTCTCTTCACCCAGCTCTTCTGGCTGGTGCAGAGCCAGGCCGACATCGTCATCGCCGGCCGCCGATTCGAACCGCACGCGCTCGGCCTTTACGCCGAGGCGCTGTTCCTCGCGCAGATCTTCATGGGCAAGTTCGTGCCGCCGCTGAACGAGGTCGCCTTTCCCGCCTATTCGCGAATCAAGACCGACCGCGCGGCGGTGCGCTGGAATTTCCTGAAGACGGTGCGGCTGCTGACGCTCGTCGCGGCCCCCTTCTATTGCGGACTCGCGGTCGTCGCCGCGCCGATGGTCGAGACGCTGTTCGGCATCAAATGGATCGGCATGGTGCCCTATATCCAGATCATCGCGCTCGCGCTGATCTTGATGACGGTCCAGATTCTCTTCTCGCCGGTCAACAGCGCGCTCGGCAAGCCGTGGGTGTCGACGCTCGCGTCAATGGGCGGCGCGATCATCTTTCCGACCGCTTTCCTGATCGGCGCGCAATGGGGGCTGATCGGCATGGCGCGCGCTTGGTTGATCGCGGCGCCGCTGCTGCTGCTGCTGACCGCGCGCCTGTCGGGACCGCTGATCGGCGTGTCGCTGGGCGATGTCGCGCGTGCGATGCTGCCCGGCCTCGCCCCCGCGCTGCTGATGGCGGTCGGAGTCGCCCTCGCCGGCGAAGCGCTCGCGCCGTTCGCGCTTGCCGCGCCGGTCCGGCTCGCGCTGCTCGTCGCGCTGGGCGTGCTGCTCTATGGCGGGCTGCTGTGGTTGTTCGCGCGCGAGGCGCTCGCCGAGGTGCAAAGGGTTGCGTTGCGGCGGTCGGCGCCCGAGTCGCCGTGACCGCCGCCGCGGCGATCAGGACGCGATATAGTCGCGCATCGCGGCCGCCTCGGCCTCGATCTTGTCGATGCGATATTTGACGAGATCGCCGATCGACACGAATCCCACGAGTCGCCCTTCGTCGACCACTGGCAGGTGCCGAATCCGCTTCTGCGTCATCTGTGACAGCGCGCCGATTACCGCCATGCCCGAATCGCACGTCACCGGCGACTTGGTCATCACATCGTCGATCTTGCGGTCGAGCGCATCGGGGCCGTAGGAGGAAATCAGCCGCACCAGGTCGCGCTCGGAAAAAATGCCGACGATCATGTCGCCGTCGAGCACCGGAACCGCGCCGATGCGATGCTGCGCCAGCAGGTCGATCACCGCGCGCACGCTGTCGTCCTGCCGCGCCGAAATCACCGCGCCCGTACGCCCGTAGAGGATGGCTCCAATCGTCATTCCTGCCGCTCCCACCATATATCGTCGCGGCAAAGCCTATCATGATTCGCGCCAAAGCCGAAACGCCAGAGGCCCGCATGCCGTCATTCGGGCTTGGCCTCGGCGCGCGGTTGGTTCATGGGGGGGCATGGTCAAACATTCGCCCCTCGACGATGGCGACACGTCGAAAGTCGCCTGGGCGCGCTATCGCCGGCTGATGCGCGGCATGGCGATCGTCTCGCTGGTCGCCGTCGTCGGCGCGCTCGGCTGGCTGCGCTATACGATGGGCGACGCGCTGACGATTCACATGATGATCGCGACCGCCGCCGGCGTCGGCCTGTCGGTGATGCTCGGCGCGGCGCTGATGGGGCTGGTCTTTCTGTCGAGCGGCAGCGGGCACGACGAAGCGATCGACGATCCCTTCGCCGACGACCCGGACATGAAGAATGACCGATAGCCCGCGCGACCCGATCCTGCGGGTCGTGCCCCAACCGTCCGACATCAACAGCAACGGCCATATCTTCGGCGGCTGGGTGCTGTCGCAGATGGACATCGCGGGTGGCATCGTCGCGGCGCGCATCGCGCAGGGGCCGACCGCGACCGTCGCGATCGAGGCGATGGAATTCATCGCGCCGATCCTGCTTCGCGACCTCATCTCCGTCTATGCGCACCTCGAGCGGCGCGGCCGCACGTCGATGGGCATCCGGATCGAGGTAATCGCGACCCGCGGCCGCGACCAGCGCGAGGTCAAGGTGACCGAGGGGCTTTTCACTTTCGTCGCACTCGACGCGGATCACCGCCCGCGCCCGCTGCCACCGGTCTAGACCTTATTTAGCGCGATAATCGAGCGTCCGGCTGTCGTTGGCCGGCACGGTGACGATCCAGGTGGGCAGACCGTCCTTGCGCGGCAGTTTGCGGAGCCGCGAATCGACCGCTTTCATGTCGTCGATGGCGAACCCGAGTTCGAGGACGACCGCAAAGGGGTTCGCGTTGGTCACGGTCACGCGATAATCTTCGCCTTGCTTGCTCGGCGCATGATGATTGTCGGCGGTGACGAGGACCTGGCGACTTTCGCCGATGACGAGGTTGACCGTCTCGCCAACCGCATGGTCGCGCATCGCGCCCTCGCCCGCGAGCAGTTCCTCGCCGAGCGCCGATTCGAACACCGCGACCTGTCCGCTCGGCAAGGGCACGCCGAGCTTGCCCGCCTCCTTGTTCTCCATCCGCAGCACGATCTGGGTACCTTCGTTTTTCGGTTCGCAGGTCGGACAGGTCCGCAGGCGATGGATGGTGCGGAAAGGCACCTTGTTCTTCGCCAGCAAAGCGACCTGCTTTTGCGCATTGGCCGCAACTGTCACGCGCATCGGCACGCGATAGAGCTTGAGATCGCCCAGATCCTCCAGGCTGGCGGTGCCGGCGACAGCGATCGCCATCGGCGAATCCATCAGGCTTGCCTCGCGCCGCTGCGCGGTGACTACGATATCGTAACCCGCCATTGCGGCGGGCGCCGGCGGTGGAGGGGGCGGTGGCCGGATGCCGTTGCGCCCGCTGCCGGTCGGGAAGCAGGACAGGCGAAGCTGCGGCTGCGGCGGCGCCTCGACCAGCTCATCGAAATCCTGCTCGATATTCAGCGTCCCCGCGAGCGCCGACAGATTGGCATCGGCAAAGCTCTCGCCATTGCTGTTGGCGACGGTCAACCAGGCGAAGAGATCGAGCGTCTTCCCGTCGCCCGCGACGCGCGCGACATAATTGCTCGCCCAGTCGAAGCCCGTCGATAAATAGGTGAGCGACACCGTCACCCGCTGTGCGGCCGGACCGCGCGTCGTCACTGACAGCGTCGGCTTTGCGGTCAGCCCCTTCGGCACCCTGTCGTAAAGGAGCATTTCGGGAAGGCCCGAACAGCGCAGCGCCTCATAGCCGGCGGCGGTTCGCAGCACGACGGCGCCGTCGGGACCCGAGCGGATGAAGGCATTCTCTTCGGTGACCTTGCCCGTCGCGCGATCGGTGCGGCGGAGGTGGACGCGATTGCCGAGCGATCCGTCGAGCAGGCTAACGGGCGACAGCAGCGCCGCGTCGCGATTCTTCTGCACCACCCCGCCGGGCAGGCCTGTGACGATCGCCGATACCGCGACCATCCCTTCGGCCACGCCCTCGAAGCGCAGCAGCGATTCGCCCGCCGGCAGGTCGATCGTGCGCTGTTCGGAGATCAGCGCGAAGCCTGCGAGGCTGTCGAGGTCGATCTCGCCGCCTTCGCCGCGTCCGGGATCGCGGAACGCGCTGATCGAAACCAAATCGGGGGCGGTCGAAGTCACGACGCTCTGCGCCGCCGCGGGCGATGCGGACAGAAGCAGTAGCAAAGCAAGCGACCGGCGCATCGCGGCGCGGATCAATAGCGCGTTTCGAAGGTGGCGGTGATCGTCGTCTCGCCATTGGCAGGAACCGTCACGCGCCATCGCGTCCCGTCGCTGTCGAGTCGTTCGCTCTTCCGGCTTTCGGTGATGATGCGCGTGTCGTCCCAATACCAGTCTAGCCCACGCTGGACGAGGTCGATCGTCACCGGCTGCGGCCGCGCATTGGTGAGCAGATAGGACATCGACGAGCGCCAGATCGACGGCGACCGTCGTTCGCGCGATACGACGGTCGCCTTCACCTTGACGTCGAAGGCGTCGCCGGTCTTGAGGCCGAGTTCGCTGCCCATCGGCGTATGGCCGATCCGGCTTTCGCCGATGAACTGCGGGTCGCCGCGCATGTCGCGCTGGTAGAAACGCACCGTCCCGGCGGGCAGCGCGTCGCCCAACCCGCCTTGCGCGCTCGAACTGAACTTGATCACGCTCGCCGCGCTCTGCGGCTCGGTCATATTGTTGAAGCCAGCCACTGTATATTCGTAGATCTTCTGCGCCGGCACCTTCGCCACGTCGAGGAAGCTGACCTGCTTCGTCTGCGCGTTGGCGATCGTCGTGCGCTCGGCCAGCGGATAGAGATAATAGTCGCCCAGCTGTTCGCGCGGCGCGGTCTCGGTGCCCGCGCGGCGCAATTCGCCCGGCGCCACGGGCCGCGGACGATAGACGCCGCCACTGCTCGCCGCATTACCCGCCGACGGCGTGCCCGCGACGAGCAGGGTGCGCGCCCGGTCGAAGGTGGTGCCGGTGGTGTTGGTCAGCGTGACCCAGCCCTGGACGTCGATCGTCCCCGCCTTCTCGTCGTAGAGCGACACATAGTCGGCCGCCCAGCCGAGCCCGCCGGTCAGATAGGACAGCGTCGCCGGCCGCGTTCCGGTGCTCTTGCTCTCCACCGTGATCGACAGCGTCGGCTTGGCGCGCAGGTTCGGCGGAATCTTGTCGAAGATCACCCGCACCGGCAGCCCATCGTCGCGCAATATCTCGATGCGTGACCCGATCTCGAGCACCACGCCGCCGTTGACCGCGAGCACCTTCGCGCGCTCGCGCGTCTCAGCACCGGTCGCGGGATTGATGCGCAGCAGCGTCACCGTCTCGCCGACCGCCTTCTGCATCAGCGCGTTGGGCGACAGCAGGTCATAATCGAAATTCTGTTCGACGATCGCGGTGCCCGCGGCGCTGAACGACACCGTCTGCGGCCGGATCTGCGCCGACACGTCGGGAAATTCCTGGCGCGTCCGGCCGGCGGGGAAGGATATCTGCCGGATATCCTGCACCAGCGACTGGCCGCCATTATAGATAGTGACCGACAGGTCGCCCTGCGCGTTGCCGGCGGCCGGGTCCTGCGCCGCGGCGGAAGCGGCGCCCAGCGCCAGTGTCAGAAAGCAAAGGCTTGCCATGGCTTGCATGAAAAACTCCCCCGAACGGTGGTTCGGGGGAGGCTATGGCATGTCGATGGCAAAAACCAGCGTCGAATCGAGGACTTATTCCGCCGCTTCGACCCCGGTGTCGCGCGTGGCAAGCGTCCGGCGCGTGCGCCGCGGCTTGGGCGCCGGTGCCTCTTCGGCGCCATCCCCGGCGGCGGGAACATCGGCGTTGCGTTCGCTGCGTCCGATCGCGGGGGGCAGTGCGGCGCTGTCGATTCCCGCTGTTTCGCGCGCATCCTCCTCACGCTCGCGCGTGCGGCGCGGGCCGCGGCGCGCGGTGCGCGGTGCGGGGGGCGCATCCTCGGGCGTCTCGCGCTCGGCGCTGCCCCCTTCCTTCATTTCGGTACCGGCTTCGCTGCGATCCTGATCGCGCTCGCGACGGCCGCGGGCGCGCGGCTGGCGATTGCCGCGCCCATCCTCGTCGTCGCGGCGGTCGCGGTTGCCGCGCGTTTCGCCGTCCTGCTCGGTTTCGGTCCGCTCGCCGTCGCTGTCGAGATCGCTCTCGTCATGGCCGTCGAAATCCTCGACCCCGCGTACTTCGCGATGGCGGTCGGGGCTGCGCTCCTGACCGCTCTGCGCCGCCCTTTCCTCCTGGCGGGCGCGGAAATCGCTGTGGACGCGGAAATAATGGTCGGCGAACTGCAGATAATATTCGGTCTGCACCCGGTCGCCCGAAAGCTGCGCGTCGCGCGCGAGATTCTTGTATTTCTCGATCATCTGGACGGCATTGCCGCGCGCCCGGCTGTCGATCCGGTTGGCCTGGTCGACGCCCCCGCGTCCGCCCGACTGCGACCGGTTGTTGCTGTTGTTGTTGCGGCCGCGACGGCGACCGCTCTGCCGGTTGTTCATGTTCAACTGAGACATCCTGTCGAAAGCTAATAAGCTATGCCAACCCCTTTTGGCCGGCGGCACCAAATCGGCGTGCCGCACCCGCGCTCGCTGCGCGGTTCTAGCCCTCTGTCGCCCGCGCCGGACCCAAAGTCCCGCACCGGCATCGCAAGTGGGAAGCAGACCAGCCGGCCCGATGAAGGGACCCCGGTCGGGCCTGTGAGCCGCCCCCTACAGCGCTTTGCGGCGGAAACCAAGAAAATTCTTGTATGGGGGCGCTATCCGACGCGGGTCAGCAAAAGCGCCCGGTCGCGACCACCCAGATCCCGGCGGCACCGTACGGCAAATCCCGCCGCTTCGGCGAGCTCTGCCACCAACATATGCTGTGTGGACCCGATTTCAAGCACCGCCGCGCCGCCGGGGGCGAGATAGTCCGGCAGCATCGGAATGATCCGGCGATAATCGTCGAGCCCGTCCACCCCCGCGAACAGCGCGCTCGCCGGTTCGTATCGGACGACGTCGGGCATCAGCGCCTCGCCGTCGGCGATATAGGGGGGGTTGCACAGGATGAGGTCGAACGATCCGGCCATGCCCGCCATCCAGTCGCCGACGCGGAAGGCGGCGCGGGCCGCGAGCCCGAGGGCCTCCGCATTGGCGCGCGCAAGGGTCAGCGCGGCCTCGCTCGCGTCGATCCCCAGTCCGGTCGCCGCTGGCCATTCGGCGAGCGCCGCCAGCAGCAGCGTCCCCGGCCCGGTGCCGAGGTCGAGGACATGATGCGGCGACCGCGCACCGAAATGATCGAGCGCCGCCTCGATCAGCGTCTCGCTGTCGGGTCGCGGGATCAGCGCACCGGGACCCACCGCGAGCCGGATCGTCCAGAAATCGCGATAGCCGACGATATAGGCGACGGGTTCGTGCGCCAACCGCCGCTCGACGAGCATCGCGAACGCCTCCGGCACGGCGTAGCGGGAGGGATCGAGCAGCAGCGCCGCGCGCTCCACCCCCAGCGCATGCGCCATCAGCAGTTCGGCATCGAGGCGCGGGGTTTCGGACACGGCGGCGAGGCGGGTCGCAGCGGCGCGGAGAGCCAGCCCGACCTCGCTCACGCCGAATTCCGTTCGTGTCGAGCGAAGTCGGGACACTCATCGAGACGATATCGAGCCGAGGGGCATCTCGACTTCGCCCGATGCGAACGGGTTCGGATCAGGCGGGGTGCTCCGAGGCTAATCACCCAGCCCCGCCAGCCGCTGCGCCTGATCCTCGGCGATCAGCGCATCGATCAGTTCGTCCATCTGCCCCTCCAGTATCTCGGGCAGGCGGTGGAGCGTCAGGTTGATGCGGTGGTCGGTCACGCGCCCCTGCGGGAAATTATAAGTGCGGATGCGTTCGGACCGGTCGCCCGACCCGACCATCGACTTGCGCGCCGACGCCTCGGCGCTGTGCGCACGCGCACGTTCGAGGTCATAGAGCCGCGCGCGCAGCACTTGCATCGCCTTCGCGCGATTCTTGTGCTGGCTGCGCTGGTCCTGCTGGATCACGACGAGGCCGGTCGGGATATGGGTGATGCGGATCGCCGAATCGGTCGTGTTGACGTGCTGCCCGCCGGCGCCGGACGAGCGATAGATGTCGACCTTCAGGTCCTTCTCGTCGATCGCGACGTCGACCTCTTCAGCCTCCGGCAGCACCGCGACGGTCGCGGCGCTGGTGTGGATGCGCCCGCCGCTTTCGGTGACGGGAACGCGCTGGACGCGGTGGACGCCGCTCTCGAACTTGAGCTTCGCGAACACCCCCTGCCCCGTCACCGACGCGACGACCTCCTTGTAGCCGCCGACCTCGGCCTCGTTCGCCGAGATGATCTCGACCTTCCAGCCCTGCGCGTCGGCATAGCGGCCGTACATGCGGAGCAGATCCCCCGCGAACAGCGCCGCCTCGTCGCCGCCTGTCCCCGCGCGGATTTCGAGCATCGCCGCGCGCTCGTCGGCGACGTCCTTCGGCAGCAGCCTGACCGCAAGGTCGTGCTCGGCGGCCGGCAGCGCCTCCTTGACCGCGGCGATCTCCTCCTCGGCCATCGCCTTCATCTCGGCGTCGGATAGCATTTCATCCAGCGCCGCCAGCTCGCCGCGCAGCCGCACCACTTCGCGCGCCGCCGCCGCGACGGGCTCCAGCTCCGCGAACTCCTTTGAAGCCGCGACGAAATCGGCGGGCGTCATGTCGCCCGTCGCCATGCGGGCCTGGAGCGCGGCATGGCGCTCGATGATCGCGTCGATCTGTCTGGCCGAAACGTTCGCCATCACCCGATCGAACGAAACAGCGCTTCGGCGCGGGCGGCGGCCTCGCTGCCATCGGTCTTGGCGTTGGTGAAGGGAGCGCCGTCGCGCAGGCTGATCGAAATCAGCGCGCGGGCGCCGATCTTCGCGGCCTTGTCGAAACGCTTGCGCGGCGAACCCGTCGCGACGATGTCCGCCGACACCCGATTGTCGCGCAGAAGGCGAAGTCCGCGCATCGCGAGATCGAACATCGCATCGTCCTCGACCGCGATCACCGCGTCGAGCCGCGTGTCGACGGCATTATCCGCGAGCAGCATCGCCAGTCGCTCAATACCCGCCGCCCAGCCGACCGCCGCGGTCGGCGGCCCGCCGAGCGCCTCGATCAATCCGTCATAGCGTCCGCCGCCCAGCACCGTGCCCTGCGCACCAAGCCGGTCGGTGACGAATTCGAACGCGGTGTGGCGATAATAGTCGAGCCCGCGCACCAGCCGCGCGTTGCGCTCCCACGCCACCCCGGCGGCGTCGAGCCCCGCGGTCACCGCGCCGAAGAAATCCTGCGCCGCCCCGGTCAGAAAGGCGTCGATGTCGGGCGCGCTGTCGGCAATGGGCCGGTCGCGCGGGTCCTTGCTGTCGAGGATGCGCAGCGGATTCTTGTCTAGCCGCGCGAGGCTGTCCTCGGACAGCTCGCCGCGATGGACGGTGAAATGCTCGACCAGCGCCGCACGCCACGCCTCGCGGCTTTCCGCGTCGCCGAGCGTGTTGAGCGTCAGCGTCACCCCCTCGGCGATCCCCAGTTCCTTCAGCAGCTGGTCGGCGAGGACGAGCAGTTCGGCGTCGGCGAGCGGGCTGTCGCTGCCGAGCACTTCGGCATCGAGCTGGTGGAACTGCCGATAGCGGCCCTTCTGCGGCCGCTCGTAGCGGAACAGCGGACCATGCGTTGCGACCTTCAGCGGCGCGAACTGCTGCCAGCCATTGGAGATATAGGCGCGCGCGATTCCGGCGGTGAATTCGGGGCGCAGCGTGATCGATTCGCCGCCGCGATCCTCGAAAGAATACATTTCCTTCGACACGACGTCGGTCGTCTCACCCAGACTGCGCGCGAACACCGCGGTCGGTTCGATCACCGGCACCTCGACGCGCTTGAAGCCATAGAGGCGGCGCACGCGGTCGAAGGTATCGACGACATGCTGGAAACGGTCGGCGAAATCGCCGAGCATGTCCTGGGTGCCGCGCACCGGCTGCGGCGTCGGGATTTTCTTCGCGCGGTCCTTGCTCATGGCCGCGGCGTCTAATGGCTTTTCGTCGAAACGCAAAGGGTCCTCGCAGACCCCGCGCTGGACCTTCGCCGCTTTTCCCGGCAACAGGCTGACCATGAAAATGGCACCGTTCGTCGCAGCGGCCCTGCTGGCCGCTCCCTTCGCCCTCGCCTCCTCCTCCGCCGCCGAGGAGGCCAACAGCCGCCCGCAGCCGGTCGTCCAGCCGCATGTCGTGCCGCTGCCCGCCGACAAGGCCTATCCGGGGACGCTGCAGCTTCGCGTCGATGCGACCGACGTCGCGCGCGGAATCTTCCGCGTCCGCCAGACGATTCCGGTCGCGAAGAGCGGCAAGCTGACCCTCCTCTATCCGCAATGGCTGCCCGGCAAGCATGCGCCGCGCGGCGCGATCGCGGAGATCGCGGGGTTCCGGCCCAGCGCCGGCGAGACGCCGCTGACCTGGGTGCGCCAGCCGACCGACGTCTATGCCTTCGACATCGACATACCGGCGGGCACCAAGAGCATCGACGTCGCCTTCGACTTCCTGTCGCCGACGCGGCCGAGCGAGGGCCGCATCGTCGTCACGCCCGCGATGATGAACCTCCAGTGGGAACAGGTCAGCCTCTACCCGGCCGGCTATTTCACGCGCAACATCCCGGTGCAGCTCGAGGTGATACTGCCCGAGGGCTGGACCGGTGCCGCGGCGCTCGACGGGCTGAAGGTTTCGGGCAACCGCTACAGCTATGCCCCCACCAGCTACGAGACGCTGGTCGACAGCCCGATGTTCGCCGGCAAGTTCTTCCGCAAATGGGACCTCGGGCAGAATGTCACGCTGAACGTCGTCGCCGACGAGGCCAAATATCTGGAGGCGACCCCCGACCAGATCGCGCGCCACGCGGCGCTGGTCGCCGAGACGGTGGCGCTGTTCGGGACGAAGCATTTCGACCGCTACGAATTCCTCCTCGCGCTCACCGAAGAGCTCGGCGGCATCGGCCTCGAACATCATCGCAGCAGCGAGAACAGCCGCGCCACCGACTATTTCACCCGCTGGGACGACAATGATTCGGAGCGCGGGCTGTTGCCGCACGAATTCACCCACAGCTGGAACGGCAAATACCGCCGCCCCGCCAAGCTGTGGACGCCCGATTTCCGGACCCCGATGCAGGGCAATCTGCTGTGGGTCTATGAAGGCCAGACGAGCTTCTGGGACCTCGTACTCGCCGGCCGTTCGGGCATGCAGAGCAAGGATACGGTGCTTGGCGAATGGGCGACCAACGCCGCCTTCTTTGCCGCGCAGGCCGGCCGGGCGTGGCGATCGGTCGAGGACACGACGCTCGACCCGGTGATCGCCGGCCGCAAGCCGCGCCCCTTCCCCAGCGCGACGCGGACCGAGGATTATTACAATGAAGGCTCACTCGTCTGGCTGGAAGCCGACATGATCATCCGGCAGGCGACGAACGACACGAAGAGCCTCGACGATTTCGCCAAAGCCTTCTTTGGCGGCCGCGGCGGTGACTGGGGCGAGGTCACCTATGATTTCGGCGACGTCGTCGCGGCGCTGAACGGCGTCCACCCCTATGACTGGAGCGAGTTTCTGCGCACCCGCCTCCAGACCCCCGGCCAGCCGGCGCCGACCGGCGGCATCGAGAAGGCGGGATACCGGCTCGTCTGGCGCGACGCCCCCAACGCCTATGACCGGGCGCGGATGGCGCGCGCGAAGACCGCCGACCTCACCCACTCGCTCGGCCTGGTGATCGACAAGGACGGCGTCGCCACCAGCATCCTGTGGGACGGCCCGGCCTTTCGCGCCGACATCGTCAACGGCACGAAGATTCTCGCAGTCGACGGCCTCGGCTACAGCCGCGAGCGGATCGAGGCCGCGATCCGCGCCGCCGCCGACGGCAAGACCCCGGTGCGCCTGCTGGTCGAACGCGGCGGCCGCTATCGCACGATCGAGATCGCCTATCATGGCGGCCTGCGCTGGCCACACCTCGAAAAGACCGGCAGCGGGCCGGACTGGTTCGACCGGCTGCTCGCGGCGAAACGCGCGCTCTGATTTCCCTCCCGCTTGCGGGAGGAGTAAGCTCCCCCTCGACTTTGCGCGCCGTCAGGCGCTAAAGGCGCGCGCCATTTCAAAAAAAGACCGAAGGATATTCTCTCCCATGCGTATCGACCTGATCCCGGCCGGCGACAATCCGCCCGACAGCCTGAATGTGCTGATCGAGGTGCCGATCGGCGGCGAGCCGGTGAAATATGAATTCGACAAGGCGTCGGGCGCGCTGTTCGTCGACCGCTTCCTGCACACACCGATGCGCTATCCCGCCAACTACGGTTTCATCCCGCACACGCTGGGCGAGGACGGCGATCCGCTCGACGCGCTCGTCGTCGCGCGCACCTCGGTCATCGCCGGCGCGGTGGTCAAGTGCCGCCCGATCGGCGTGCTTTTGATGGAAGACGACAAGGGCGGCGACGAAAAGCTGCTGTGCGTCCCGATCAACGCGACCTTTCCCTATTATGCCGAAGTGGCGAGCTATCGCTCGATGCCGCCGATCGTCATGCAGCAGATCGAGCATTTCTTCACCCACTACAAGGATCTCGAACCCGGCAAATGGGCCAAGCTCAACGGCTGGGGCGACGTCGACGAAGCCAAGCGGATCATCGTCGAGGGGATCGAGCGCGCCAGGCAGGCCGGCGTCTGAGCCGCAGCGGGCTACGCGCCCTATTCCGGCGCGTCGCCATCCGAAACGAAGCGTATGTCCTGGCGCGGATAGGGGATGCGGATTCCCGCTTCGCCGAACCGGTCCCATATGTCGAGGAACACGCTGCCCTGGATATTGCCCAGCCCCGCCTCGGGGTCCGATATCCAATAGCGCAACTCGTGCTCGACCGCGCGCTCGCCAAAGCCGATGATCCACACCACCGGTTCGGGATCGGACAGGATGCGCGGATTGGTCCGCGCCGCTTCGACCATCAACCGCTGCGCCAGCCGCAGGTCGCAGTCATAGGGAACCGGAACCCGCATCCGCACGCGCACGTCGCGGCTCGAATAGCTCCAGTTCTCGACCGCCTGCGTCATCAGCAGCTCGTTCGGGATCAGGTGCTTCTTGCCGTCGCGGGTCACGACGCTGACCGCACGCACCCCGATCTTCGCGACATAGCCGACATTGGGCACGCCGCCGAGCGTCGCGACGCCCATCGAGGCGGCATCCCCCACCACGATCACGTCGCCCGGCTTGATCGAACGGTCCATCAGCAGGATGATCCCGGCGATCAGGTTGCCGACCGTCTTCTGCAGACCGAAGCCGATCGCCAGCCCCGCTGCCCCCGAAAAGACCGCCAGCGCGGTCAGGTCGATGCCGAGCAGATCGACCCCGAACAGCAGCGCCAGCGTGAACAGCGCGATCGCAATCAGCTTTTCGGCGAGGATGCGCTGCGTGTCGTCGATCTGCCGGTTGCGGCGCAGGACCCACTTGATCGCGCGCAGCACGACGCGCACCGCGACATAGAGCAGCACCGCGACGACCAGCGCCGCGAACAGCGAATAGAGCGACAGGCGATAGTCGCCGATATCGAGCCCGATCGCCTTCATCGCCGCGATCACCTCCGCGACGCCGTGCCGGGCGCTCGCCGCGACGCTCATGCCGCGAGCGCCGCAAGGCCGCGTTCGAGGTCGGCGATCAGGTCGGCCGGGTCCTCGAGTCCGATCGACAGGCGCACCAGCGCATTACGGTCGGCCCACGTCGTCGCGGTGCGAATGCCCGCCGGATCGCTCGGCACGACCAGGCTTTCGTAGCCGCCCCAGCTGAAGCCGATCCCGAAGCGCGCCAGCGCATCGACGAAGCGCGCGCGCGCCGCGTCATCGGCACCCGCCAGCGTGAAGCCGAACAGCCCGCTCGTTCCCGAAAAGTCGCGCGCCCACAGCGCATGGCCCGGATCGCCGGGCAGCGCGGGGTGGAGCACTCGCCCGACTTCCGGCCGCTCGGCCAGCCAGCGCGCGACGGCGAGGCCGTTCTCCGCATGCCGCGCCAGCCGCACGTCGAGCGTCCGCAGACCGCGCAGCATCAGGGCGCAATCATCGGGCGAAACCGAATGGCCGAGCTGGTAAGTCGCCTTGCGCAGCCGCGGCCACAGCGCGGGCGTCGCGGTAAGCGAGCCCATCATCGCATCCGAATGGCCGCCGACATATTTGGTGAGGCTCATCATCGTCACGTCGACGCCATGCGCCAGCGCCGGGAACAGCAGCGGCGTTGCCCAGGTGTTGTCGAGCATCGTCACGACGCCGCGCTCGCGCGCGACGGCCGTGATCGCGGGCACGTCCTGCACCTCGAAGGTCAGGCTGCCGGGCGATTCGAGGAAGATCAGCTTCGTCGCGGGTTCGATCAGCGCGGCGATGTCCTTGCCGATCAGCGGATCATAATAGGTCGTGCGCACGCCATAGCGCTTCAGCATATCGTCGCAGAACAGCCGCGTCGGTTCATAGGCGCTGTCGACCATCAGCAGGTGATCGCCGGGCGCGAGCAGCGCGAGCAGCCCGGCGGTGATCGCCGCGACGCCCGACGGGTAGAGCAAGGTTCCCTCGGCCCCCGGCTCGAAGTCGGTCAGCGCGTCGGCGAGCGCCCAGACGGTGGGCGTCCCCCGCCGGCCATAATAGAGCTTGTCGTGCGTCGCATGGCCCCGCGCGCGGAGATCGGCGACCGAATCGTAGAGGATCGTCGAGGCGCGCCAGACCGGCGGATTGACGACCCCGCCGCCGAGCCGCGGGTCGCCGGTCCATTCGGGCCGCCGCCCGCCCTGCACCAGTTTCGTCGCGGGGCGGAGGCTGTCATCGTCGCTCTTGCTCATCCTCGCCTTGTTAGCGGAGCGCGGCGCAAAATCCAGTGGCCGGCACCTTCCCGCTCGCGCAGCGGGGCCTCAAAATCTCACACGAAGACACGAAGAGGGCCGTTCATGCGCGCACTATTAGCGCGTGAACGGCCCTCTTCGTGTCTTCGTGTGAGTCAAAAAGGGTGCTGCGCGCGGAAGGTTAAACACCGTCCGCGCTTCGCACCGCCGCCTCAGGCCGCGCCGGTCGCCTTCGGGGTTGCCGGGTCGGCGCCCCATTCGGTCCAGCTTCCGTCATAGACCGCGACATCCTCCTTGCCGAGCAGGTGCGCGCCGAAGGCGACGACGGTCGCGGTCATGCCGCTGCCGCAGGTCGTGATGAGCGGCTTGTCGAGATCGATTCCCGCGGCGTCGAAGGCCGCCTTCAGTTCGTCGCCCTGCTTCCAGGTGCCGTCGGCGTTGAAAAGCTGGCTGTGCGGCAGGCTGCGCGAGCCCGGGATGTGGCCCGGCGCCATGCCGGGGCGCGGATCGCGCTCTTCGCCGGTGAAGCGCGCCGCGGGGCGCGCGTCGACGACCTGTTCGGCGCCGCTGTCGACGTTCGCGAGCATCTGGTCCTTGCTGCGCACCGCCTTCGCATCGCGCCACACCGTGAAGTGGCGGTGGCGCAGCGTCTGCTTGCCCATTTCGAGCGGGCGCCCTTCGGCCTTCCACTTGGCGAGGCCGCCATCGAGGAGCGCGACGTCGTGCGCGCCGAACAGCTTGAGCAGCCACCAGGCGCGCGCCGCGCTTTTCAGCGGGCTGTCGTCATAAAGCACGATGCGGCTGCCGTCGCCGAGGCCGAGCGACTGCATCCGGCTCGCGAACTTCTCGGGCGGCGGCGCCATATTCTCGACATCGCTGTGCGAATCGGCCAGCTCGGTCAGGTCCATGAAAACCGCGCCGGGGATGTGACCCGCCTCATATTCCGCGCGCGCGTCGCGGTCGGTCCCCACCATGAATTTCGTCGCATCGACGACCCGCAGGTCCGATGCCCCCAGTTCGCGTTCCAGCCAGTCGGTTGACACCAAGGCGTCCATGTCATGCTCCTGTTACGACCCGACGGTGGAACCTGCATTGTCCTGCCCCGCCCGCCGGCCATCCTGCTATGGCTCTTGTCTTTCCGGGGAAGTCGCCAGCCTATGCCCCCGCTTGCCCTTTTTCAAGCGCGCTGCCGCTCTGCCCCAGACGATGCTGCGCCGCAACAAAAATGATGTCTACAGGCTCCGCCGCATCGCCGTCGCGCGGGCGCCCGGCTGGCTGACGACATAGGTCGCGCGGTCGAGCGGAAGCGGCGCCAGACGGTCGCTTTCCTTCGGCCCCGTCTCGCGGCCGATCACGAAGCTGCCCGCGACCTGGCCGAACCCGTCGCCCGCCCCATCCCAATGATAGGTGACGTCGAAGGCGGCCACCGGGACCAGCATCGGCTTGCCCCCCATCGGCAACGGCTCGATCGTCGCGCGCGGCAGCACGACCTCGCCGTCGAGACGCTCGCCCGCGCCCGGCGCCAGCGCCATGTCGTCGCGCAGCACGCTGCCGCCGGCGCCGTCGAAGAAGCGCGCGAGCACCGGCTCGGTCATCGCCGATCCCTGGTTGAGCGCGATGCGGACCATCAACCCGACGGCATCGACCGATCCCTGGTTCGTCAGGTTCAGCGAAAAGCCGAACAGGATCTGGTCGGGCGCGGCACGAATCGAGTGGATTTCCAGCGTCATGCCGATCACCGGCCGTCGTTCGGCCGCGGGCCGGGTGACGAGCGGCGACGGCGGGCGCGGGGCGCCCGGCTGGAAAGGCGCGGGCGGCGCGGCGGGGGCCGGAGGCGCCACGTCGGGCGTCGCCGGAACGGGCGGCGAAGGCGCGGGTGCCGGCGACGGTGTCGGCAAGGGCGCCGGGGGCTGTGAAGCGGCCGGCGGCGGCGCCGGGGTTTCCGGCGCCTCGAAAGGCGCAGCGCCCTCGGGAAGCGGACGACGGCGCCAATACCAGACGCCGGCCGCCAGCGCGGCCAGTGCTGCCAGCAGCCAGGCCCAGAGCGGCGTGTCCGGCGCGGAACCGGAAGGGGAAGCCGGCGGCGCCTCATCATCGGCCGCCGGACTGGGCGTCTCCGCGGCGGGCGTGGATGCCGTCGGTTCCGGTCCGACGGGCAATGGCGATGCGTCGCCGGTCGGCGCGACGGGCACCGGCACGGGAGTCTCGCCGCCGGTCGGTGCAGGCGACGCGGCGCGCGGCGCTACCTCGGCCGCGCGCGGCTCGGCGGGCGCGGTGCGGCGCGGGGTTTCGGGCGCGGCCGCGCCGCCGGTCGCTGGCAGCGTCGGCGCCACCCGCGGTGGCGTGGGACGCGGTGTCGGCGTAGGCGTGGGTGTGACGCGCTCGCCGGGGGCGATCGGCGGCAGACCGTTGTTCGATGGCCCCTGCACCCCGGCCGCGCGGCCATCGTCGGCAGGCGGCAGGCGGAAATCGACCGACGGCCCCGACGGAGCGGGTGACGACGGAGTCGGCGACGGCGCGGACTCGGGCGTCTCGGCCGGCTGCGCCGCGGTCGGGACGGGCCCGCCCAGCCCCAGGGCGAGCGCCATCAACGGCAGCGCTGCTGCCTTGCGTCGCCGATCCAACCTGCTGCCCGTCATCGCCAAACCGTCCGTGACACCCGAATATCGTTCCCTGCCCCTCGATGCGGCCCGGTCGATCGCGAGCCGATGGGGCCGGCGGTCCGCAAAGCGCTTCCGCGCGGGGCGATGAGGCTCTAGACGAAAGCCATGACCGATTCCAGCCATCCCCCGCTCGCCCCCAAACATCTCGGCCAGCCCAGCCAACTGCCCGCCGCGCCGGAGGCGGCGGTACTCGACTATGTGCCCAATCCGCGCAGCGGCGAACTCTATCTGGTGCGCTTCGCGGCGCCCGAATTCACCTCGCTCTGCCCGGTCACCGGCCAGCCCGATTTCGCGCACCTGGTCATCGACTATGCGCCGGGCGATACGATCGTCGAATCGAAGAGCCTCAAGCTGTTCCTCGCCAGCTTCCGCAACCATGCCGGCTTCCACGAGGATTGCACCGTCGGCATCGGGCGTCGCCTGTTCGACGAGATGCGCCCGCGCTGGCTGCGCATCGGCGGCTATTGGTATCCGCGCGGCGGCATCCCGATCGATGTCTTCTGGCAATCCGGCCCGCCGCCCGAGGGGCTGTGGCTCCCCGATCAGGGCGTCGCCCCCTATCGCGGGCGCGGCTGATCCGATATTTCAACAAAAAAGGTGGGATTTCATCTTCCCGTCGCACGACCCTTACATTATTGTCAGCGCATGACCGCCACCGCCCGCCCCCACGACCACGACATCACCGTCGGCCCCGACGCCATCGACTTCATGGGGCACGTCAACAATGCCCATTATCTGAGCTGGGTACAGGAAGCGGTACTTGCCCACTGGCGCAAGATCGCGCCGCCCGAGGCGGTGTCGCAGCATCTGTGGGTCGCGCTGAAGCACGAGATCACCTATCGCCGCCCCGCCTTCCTCGACGACCAAGTGATCGCGACGGTGATCCTCGAAAAGGTCCAGGGCGCGCGCGCCTTTTACGAAACGGTCATCCGGCGCGGCGAAGAGGTGCTGGCCGAAGTCAAGTCGAGCTGGTGCTGCGTAGACGCCGAAACACTCCGCCCGGCGCGGCTGGCGAGCGAGGTGGTGGCGCGCTTCTTCCCGGGCGAAAAAAGCTAAGTTGCCCTTCCAAACTCCGTCATGCCGAACTCGTTTCGGTATCCATGGCCCAAGCCTCTCCTTCGACGCAGCATCAAAGGACAGGTCCTGCCATGGGCCCTGAAACAAGTTGGCAATTATCCCCTTCCGACAGGTGAGCGTTCCCCGGCGAAAGCCGGGGTCCAGATGGCACAGCGCTGCCTCGCATGGACCCCGGCTTTCGCGGCTTTCGCCGGGGATCGCCAGCGTCCCTGTCTCAAGGGTGTAAACGCCAAACAAGCCATGGAGCTTGATCTGGCAGCCGAACCGGCCACCCTTACCGTTCACGCCGCCTCGAACCGGATCGGCAGCCGCTTGAGCCCGCCGACGAACACCGACTCGACCCGCGCGGGTTCACCCGCGAGTTCGATTTTCTTCAGCCGCGGCAGCAGTTCCTCCATCAGGATGCGCATCTCCATCCGCGCGAGATATTGGCCCAGGCAGACATGCGCGCCGAAGCCGAAGGCGATCTGCTGGTTCTTGCGGCGGTCGGGATCGAAAGTGAACGGGTCGTCGAACACCGCCTCGTCGCGGTTGGCGGAGACATAGTTGAGCATCAGCCAGTCGCCTTCGCGGATCGTCTGCCCGCCGACCTCGACATCCGCTTTCGCGCTGCGCATGAAATGCTGCACGGGCGTCGTCCAGCGGATCGCCTCCTCGATCAGCCCGGCTTTCTCCGTTTCCGCGTCGCGGAAGCGTTCGAACAGCGCCGGATTCTTCGCCAGTTCCATCATCGCCCCGGCTGTCGAGGCGCTGGTGGTGTCGTGTCCCGCGGTCGCGACGATCATATAATAGCCTGCCAGTTCGCGGTCGGGGATCGGCCCGCCGTCGATCGTCGCATTGGCGATCACCGTCGCGATGTCCTCGCGCGGGCTGGCGCGGCGGTCGGCGGTCAGTTCGCGGAAATAGGTCTCGAAATCGGCGATGACATAATGGAGCATCGCGATCGCCTGTTCGGCGCTGGTGATCGCCTCGCGGCTGCGATTGAGGTCGGGGTCGGTCGATCCGAACAATTGCTGCGTCAGCATCAGCATCCGCGGCTCGTCCTCGGGCGGCACGCCCAATATGTCCATGATGACGCGCAGCGGATAATGCGCCGCGACGTCGCGTGCGAAATCGCATTCCCCGTCGAAGGACAGCATATGATCGACCGCCTCGCGCGCCAGCTTGCGGACGCGGTCCTCGACGATGCGCAGATTCTTGGGCGCGAACCAGGCCTGCGTCAGCAGGCGGTATTTCATATGGTCGGGGGCGTCCATCTGAACCAGCGAGCGGATGAGATGGCCGTCATTGCCGGGCGTCGCCGCGCGCGCCAGCGCCTCGCCCTCGCGGTTGGTCAGCACCGTCTGGCGGACGCCGTTTGCGAAACGCTGCGGATCGCGGCTGATCGCCATGATGTCGGCGTGGCGCGTCACCAGCCAGAATGGATCGTGATCGGGGTTTTCCGCGACCGCGAGCGGCGCATGGGCCCGCGCCCATGCCAGTTGCTGATGCAGCCCGTCCCATTCGCCATAAGCGACGGGATCGACAATGGCGGCGGCTACCTCTCCAGGCAATATGGGTTTTGTCATGAAACCCAAGCTGCCTCATGTCGCGGGCGGTGTCGAGAGGGATGGAAGCGACGGGTCTGCTTCTCTACTTGAACAGCCCGCCCAAAATCCCGCGCATCAGTTGCCCGCCGAACTTGCCCGCGACCTGGCGGCCAAGGCTGGTTGCTGCGGAGCGGGCGGCCGATTGCACCATCTTTTCCGTGAAGCTGGGTTTCGCCGCCTCGCGCGCCGCCGCCTTCTCTAGCCGCAGCCGTTCGCGCTCCTCGGCCGCCTTGCGCTTCGCCTCCTCCTTGGCGGCGAGCGCCGCCTGCTTGTCGGCCTCGGCCTGCGCCTTCGCCTCGATCGCGGCGGCCTGCGCCTGTTCGGCCTTGGCGGCGAGCAGTTCCTCGGCGCTCTCGCGATTCACCGCTTCGTCATACTTGCCCGCGACCGGAGAGATCGACTGAATGATCGCGCGCTCCTTGACCTCGAGCGGGCCGGCGCGCGAGCAGGGCGGCTTGATCAGCGTGCGCTCGACCGGCGACGGCGCGCCGTCGGCCATCAGCAGCGACACCAGCGCCTCGCCGACTTTCAGCTCGGTGATCTCGCGCGCAACGTCGACCTTGGGGTTGGGGCGGAAAGTGTCGGCGGCCGCCTTCACCGCTTTCTGATCGCGTGGGGTGAAAGCGCGCAGTGCGTGCTGGACGCGGTTGCCGAGTTGGCCCGCGACCGCTTCGGGCACGTCGATCGGGTTCTGGGTGACGAAATAGACGCCGACGCCCTTCGAGCGGATCAGGCGCACAACCTGCTCGATCTTGTCGACGAGCGCCTTGGGCGCGTCGTCGAACAGCAGGTGGGCTTCGTCGAAGAAGAAGACGAGCTTCGGCTTGTCGGGGTCGCCGACCTCGGGCAGCGTCTCGAACATCTCCGACAGCAGCCAGAGCAGAAAGGTCGCATAGAGCTTCGGGCTCGCCATCAGCTTGTCGGCGGCGAGGATGCTGACATAGCCGCGCCCCTGATCGTCGGTGCGGATCATGTCCTGAATGTCGAGCGCGGGCTCGCCGAAGAAATGACTGCCGCCCTGGCTTTCGAGCGTCAGCAGCTGGCGCTGGATCGTCCCGACCGTCGCCTTCGACACATTGCCGTATTTCGTCGTCAGCTCGTCGGCATTCTGCGCGCACCAGGCGAGCATCGCCTGCAGGTCGCCCATGTCGAGCAGCAGCAGATTCTGTTCGTCGGCGACGCGGAAGGCGATCGTCAGCACCCCCTCCTGCACCTCGTTGAGCCCCATCAGCCGTGCAAGCAGCAGCGGCCCCATTTCGGACACGGTGGTGCGCACCGGATGCCCCTGCTCGCCGAACAGGTCCCAGAAGATCACCGGATTGTCGCGATAGGCCCAGCCGCTGTCGCCGATCTCCGCCGCGCGCTTGGCGAAGGGTTCGTGCGTCTTTGCGGTCGGGCTGCCCGCCATCGCCATGCCCGACAGATCGCCCTTCACGTCGGCGACGAAGACGGGTACGCCGACGGCGGAGAAGCTTTCGGCGAGGCCTTGCAGCGTCACCGTCTTGCCGGTGCCGGTCGCGCCGGCGATCAGCCCGTGACGGTTGGCGCGCTTGAGCACGAGCGACTGGCGCGGCCCGTCGGGCGCTCCGCCGCCGCCGAGGCCGATATAGATTTCGGTCGCTTCGCTGCCGTCGCTCACTGTCTCTTCCTTCCCGTTGGACACCCTGCCGGGTCTAGAGCGGAGGCGGAAATCAGGCAATCGGCAAACCTGTTGGTGGTTCGGGCGACGATGACGAAGAAGGGCAGGGGCGACGAGGACAAGGAAATGTCCGGAATCCCCCCCGCCTGAGGTTCCTCACCCCATGATGAAAGCGTTGAGCTTGTTACCGTCGGGGTCGCGGAAATAGCCGGCGTAGAAGCCTTCGCCGCGCGGTCCCGGCGGGCCTTCGCAGGTGCCGCCGTTGGCAAGCGCGATGGCGTGGAGACGCTGGACCTGCTCCGCGTCGCGTGCCTCCAGCGCGACCATCACGCCGTTGCCGACGGTCGCGGGGTTGCCGTCGAAAGGCCGGGTCAGGCCGATCCCGGCGGCGCCGCCTTCCTTGCCCCACGCGATGAAATTATCGAACTCCATCATCCGCGACACACCGAGTTCGGCCGCGATCGCATCATAAAAGGTCGCGGCCCTCGCCAAGTCGTTCGTGCCCAGCGTCACATATCCGATCATTCTGTCATCTCCCGATTCGCGATTATGAGAACATGATAGGAACATCGCGCGGCGAGCGCAAAGAAAAAGGGCGCCGGACCCGAGGATCGCGGCGCCCCTTTCGATGGCCGGACGAGCCGGTCAATTGCCCTTGAGGCGGATCGCGATGAAGGCGGAGGGACCGCCGCGACGCAGGACTTCGAGCAGCACCGCGTCGCGGCCTGCCTTCTTCGCATCGCTCAGCACCTTTGCCAGCGCCTCGCTCGACGTCACCGGCGTGCGGTTGGCGCTGACGATCACGTCGCCGCGGCGCAGCCCCTTGCGGCCGGCATCGCTGCTGCCCGCGGCGGCGACAATCACCAGCCCCTTGGTGCCGGCATCGACGCCGACCGCGCGCGCGATGTCGGAGGTCAGCGTCTGCACCGCGAGGCCGAGCGTATCCTGCACCGTCTGGTCGGCGGTCCCCTTGGGATCGTCGGGCAGCGCCTGATCGTCCTCGGGATCGAAATTGGCGCCGGCAAGCTCCGATTCGGGCGGGCGGGTGCCGACGACGGCGGTCAGGGTCATCGTCTTGCCCTCGCGCACCACCTCGATCGGGATACGCGTCCCCGGCTTGGTGTTGGCGACGATGTAGGACAGCGTCTGCTGCGGGGTCACATCCTTGCCGTTGACCTTGGTCACGACGTCGCCGCGCTTGAGCCCGGCCTTCGCCGCCGCACCGTCTTCCTCGACGCGCTGGACGAACTCGCCGCGATCCTTGGGCAGGCCGAGCGCCGAAGCGAGGTCCTCGTCGACCGGCGCGATGCCGATGCCGAGGTAGCCGCGCTCGATCTTCTCGCCCGAGCGCAGCGCGTTGATCACCGGGATCGCCGCTTCGGCCGGAATCGCGAAATTGACGCCGATGTTCGCGCCGACCGGCGAGATCAGCATGTTGTTGATGCCGACGACATTGCCGTTGAGGTCGAACAGCGGGCCGCCCGAATTGCCGCGGTTGATCGCGGTGTCGGTCTGGATATAGCGGTCATAGGCGCCGCCCTGACCCAGGTTGCGCTGGACCGCCGAGATGATGCCGGCGGTGACCGTCGAGCCGAGGCCGAGCGGATTGCCGATCGCGATCACCCAGTCGCCGACGCGCGCCGCACTGCCGTCGGCGAACTTGACGAAGGGCAGGCCCGTCGCGTCGATCTTGAGCAAGGCGAGGTCGGACGCGACGTCGCGGCCGACGATCCGCGCCTTATATTCCTTCTGGTTGGTCAGCGTCACCGTGACCTGGTTGACTTCCTCGCCGCGCGGGCCGCCGGAAATGACGT
This sequence comes from Sphingopyxis sp. SCN 67-31, assembly GCF_001725095.1. Lineage (NCBI taxonomy): Bacteria > Pseudomonadati > Pseudomonadota > Alphaproteobacteria > Sphingomonadales > Sphingopyxidaceae > Sphingopyxis > Sphingopyxis sp. SCN 67-31. The sequence goes on from NZ_MEFH01000078.1 coordinate 24,210, forward strand.
GGTTGTTGGTGACGATATAGCCGTCGGTCGAGATCAGGAAGCCCGAGCCGCCGCCCTGCTGTTCCTGCGTGATCGGCTCGCGCGTGCCCGCGAAGGGATTGAGCCGGACGCCGAGTGTAACCTCCTGCTTGGTCGAGATGTTGACCACTGCGGGCTGTAGCTGCTCGACGAGGTCGGCGAAGCTTTCGGGCGCGCCGGCGCGCGGAACGGCCTTGGCGATTTCGCTGCGCTCGTTCTGCGCAACCTGCGCCCCGACGGGCGACTGGGTGACCAGCGCCAGCGCCGTGCCGCCCACCAGCAAGGCCGAAGTGATGCCATAAACATATCGCACGATCGCAAATCCTCTTCTCTCACGAAAAACCCGTGGCCCCGGCGGCGGTTGTCTGCGACCGCGTGGCTGAACGGCAATTGAACATGAACGGCGGTTGCACATCCCGTTCATCGACCGTCCCGCCGCCGGGCAGCGGGTGTCAGCCCCCTCGGAACCGCTTCAGATATTCATTGTCGGGCGACAGGATCAAGGACGATCCACCCTGGTTGTTCTCGCCCAGGAAGGTCTGCCGATAGCTTTGCATCGCCCGATAGAAATCATAGAATTCGGGGTCCTTGCCGAAGCTGGCGGCATAGATGCGCGCCGCCTCGCCGTCGGCGTTGCCGCGGATGATCTGCGCTTCCTTCTCGCCCTCGGCGCGGATCGCGATCGCTTCCTGCTGCCGGGCCGACCGCATGCGGTTGTAGGCCGCGACCAGCGTCGCCCCTTCAGGCAGGTCGGCGCGCTTGATGCGGACGTCGATGATCTCGGCGCCGTACTTCTGCGCCTCGCGGTTGAGCGCGATCTGGATATTGTCCATCACTGCGCCACGCTCGGGCGACAGCAGCGTCGCGAAGGTCCGCTTGCCCAGTTCGTTGCGCAGCGACGAGCCGAGGATCGTCGCGAGCTGCTGCTGCAACCGTTCCTCGGAGCGGATCGCGGTGTACATGCGCACCGGGTTGGTGATGCGGAAGCGCGCGAAGGCATCGACCTGCAGCCGCTGCTGGTCGGTCGAGAGCACCTGCTGGCGCTCCATGTTCACGCCCAGCACGCGCTTGTCGATATACTGGATGCCGTCGATGAAGGGCACGCGCACGACGAGCCCGGCACCCGACCGGCCGAACTGCTCGCCGGACTTGTAGCGGTTCACGGTGCGCTCGATCTCGCCGAAGCGCAGGATCAGCGCCTGCTTGTCCTCGGGCACGATCGCGAGCGTCTGCGACAGCAGGACGAGGAAGGCGAGCAGCCCGACGAGCAGGCGGAGCGGGTTGCGCATCAGCGATTCGAACATCACTGGCCTCCCTTCGCGGGCGCCGCGGCCGCGTCGGCCTCGCTGCTGTTCAGGCGGCGCTGCACTTCGTTAAGCGGCAGATAGGGCGTCACCCCGCGCGCCTCGACGATCGTCTTGTCGACGTTCGACAAAATGCTCTCCATAGTTTCGTAATAGAGCCGCTTGCGGGTCACGCCCGGCGCGAGCCTGTACTGTTCGTAGATCTGGTCGAACGCCGCGGTGTCGCCGCGCGCACGTTCGAGCACCTGCTGCTGATAGGCGCGCGAGCGGTTGATCGCCGATTCGCGCTCCTGCCGTGCCGCGGTGACCTCCTTGAACGCCTCGTCGACCTGGCTCGGCGGATCGGCCTGCCGGATCGCGATGCCCTGAATCGTCACCCCGGCGCGATACTGGTCGAGCAGATCCTGCATCCGCCGCTGCACCTGCGCCTCGATCTCGACGCGGCCCGGGCCGATTGCCTGGACGAGGTCGAAATTGGCGACCGTCGCGCGCATCGAGCTTTCGGCCACCTCGCGGATCGTCCCGTCGGGGTCGGCGAGCTGGAAGAAATAGAGTTCGGGATCGCGCACCGACCAGCGGACCTCATAGGCGAGGTCGACAAGGCTCTGGTCGCGGGTCAGCACGAAATTCTCGTCGGTCGCGTTGGGCGAACCGATCGGCATGGTGCGGATCGCGCGCACGTCCTCCAGCCGAATCCGCTCGAGCGGCGGCGGCAGCGTCCATTTGACGCCCGGGCCGACCGTCCGCGAATAGCTGCCGAGCCGCGTGACGACGCCTTCCTTTTCGGGCGGCACGATATGCACCATCGACAGCAGCACCATGACCAGCACGACCGCGACGATCGCCCATTTCCAGCGCCGCGCCGCCATCGCGACGTCGAAGCCGCCGCCATCGCCGCCGCCGCCCGAGCCGCCACCGCCACCGAAGCCGCGTCCCTTGCGCAGCAGCTCGTCGAGCGCCGAGGGACCGCGCGGCTTGCGTCCGCGCAGCGGGTCGGTCGGGTCGGGCGTCACCCACGGATTGCGCGGGCCGGGCCGCTTGCCGTCGCCGCCGTCATCCTTGCCCCCCTTGGGGCCATTGCCCCAGGGACTGTTTGCCATCTGACTGATCTGATGGAAAAATTGCCGCACTCCCCCGGGGGCGCGGCCTTCCATGTTGCCATCGCTGCCATTGCTCATGCCTGCATTTATAGGGGCGGCGGGCGCGATTAACAGGGGGTGTCTGGATAAAATGGCTGGCAATCCGGCCCATCATGCCTATCTGCGCTGGACATGACCGACCCAGCCCCCGACATCGCCCGCCTGACCGCCACCGCCGCGGAGGCGTCGGCGGGGCGCACATCGGGCTTGCGGCTGCTCGACGACACGGGTCTGCTCGCGGTCGTCCTCGACGTCACCGGCCTTGCCACCGACGAGCGCCAGCCGCTCGAGGACAGAGTGCGCGCCGCGCTGCTGAACGAAGCGGGAGTGCGCGAAGTCCGCGTCGCGATGACCGCCGAAAAGAAGACGCTCACCATCATCGCGGTCGGCAGCGGCAAGGGCGGCGTCGGCAAGTCGACCCTCGCGGCCAATCTGGCGGTCGCGCTGCGGCGGCTGGGGGTCAAGGTCGGGCTGGTCGATGCCGACATCCACGGCCCGTCGCTGCCCCGGCTGATGGACAGCGAGGATGCCAAGCCCGCGTCGCGCGGGTCGAAGCTGGTGCCGGTCGACAATGCCTATGGCGTGCCGATGCTGTCGACCGGGCAGATCGCCGCGCCGGGGCAGGCGATCGCGTGGCGCGGGCCGATGGCCGGGCGCGCGCTCGAACAGCTCATCGACGCAAGCTGGGGCGCAGTCGACACGCTGGTCGTCGACCTGCCCCCCGGCACCGGCGACGTCCAGCTGACCATGATCCAGAAGCACAAGCCGGCGGGCGCGGTGATCGTTTCGACCCCGCAGGACCTGGCGCTGATGGACGCGGCGCGCGCCGTGTCGCTGTTCGAGCAGGTCGAGGTGCCGATCATCGGCCTCGTCGAGAATATGGCGGGCTATGTCTGCCCGCATTGCGGCGGGGTGAGCGACCCGTTCGGCAGCGGCGGCGCCGAGGCGGCGGCGAAGGAGATGGGGCTCGACTTCCTGGGCCGGGTGCCGCTGGCGATGGGCATCCGCCTCGCCAGCGACGGCGGCGTCCCGCCTGCCGCCGGAACCGACCCGCAGGGCGAGCCGTTCCACGCGATAGCGGCGCGCGTCGCCGCATGGCTCGAAGCACGGAAAGGCCGCTAGATGGCGATCAACGACGAAGGCGAAATCCGCGAGTTGCTGAGCCGGCCGCGCCGTATCGCGGTGGTCGGCGCCTCCCCCAATCCGGCGCGCGCCTCGAACGAGGTGCTCGGCTTCCTCGTCCGCCAGGGGCATGACGTGATCGCGGTCAACCCCGGCCACGCGGGCGCGACGATCCACGGCGCACCGGTCGTCGCGACGCTCGCCAATGTCGAACCGCCGGCCGAGATCGTCGACATCTTTCGCAACAGCGCCGAAGCCGGCGCCGCGGTCGACGAGGCGATCGTCCACGGCGCGAAGGCCGTGTGGATGCAGATCGGCGTGATCGACCATGACGCCGCGCGCCGCGCCGAGGCGGCGGGGCTGACCGTGGTCATGGATCGCTGCCCGAAGGTTGAAATTCCGCGGCTGGGACTGTTGAAATAGGAAGCCTGACAGGGGGACTCGCTGACATGAAGCCGTTCTTTGCCGCCACGGCCGCCGCCGCGCTCGCAGCCTGCGCCGCCTCGCCCGCGCAGGCGGACCCGCAGGATGTCTTCTTCGCCGCGCTCGCCGACCATTGCGGCAAGGCTTATGCCGGGCGCCTCGTCAGCGACCAGCAGGCCGACGCCGCGATGCGCGACAAGGCAATGATCGTTCATTTCCGCCGCTGCACCCCCGACCGGATCGAAATCCCCTTCCATATCGAGGGGCTGGCGGAGGACGGCGGCTGGGACCGTTCGCGCACCTGGATTATCACCCGCACCGACGCCGGCCTGCGGCTGAAGCACGACCATCGCCACGCCGACGGATCGAAGGACGAGACGACGATGTACGGCGGCGATACCGCGACCTCCGGCACCGCGACGCGGCAGGAATATCCCGTCGACGCCGAATCGATCGCGCTGTTCGGACGCACCGGAAGCCACGCGTCGACGACCAACGTCTGGGCCGTCGAGACCAGCGATTCGAGCTATGTCTAAGAACTGCGGCGCGAGGGCCGCCTGTTCCGCGTCGCCTTCGACTATGACCGGCCGGTGCCCCCGCCCCCCGCGCCGTGGGGATGGCCGGAATAAAAGCCGCCCCGAAAGCCTTTGCCTCCCCGCCGCGCCCCGCTTATCAGCAGCGGCGATGGCGGGCATTCGCGACACGATCGACACGAAGGGGCGGCGCCTGCCGCCGGTCAGCCGCCGTTCGCTGCTGGTCGGCGCCACCGCGGCGGGCGGGCTGGCGCTCGCCTGGTCGGTGTGGCCGCGCGATTATCGCCCCAACCTGACCGCCGCGCCCGACGAGCATGTCTTCAACGCCTTCCTGAAGATCGGCGACGACGGGCATATCAGCGCGATCGTCCCGCAATGCGAGATGGGCCAGGGCGTCACCACGCTGCTGCCGCAGATCATGGCCGACGAACTGGGCGCCGACTGGCGCACGGTCGCAGTCGAGACCGCGCCGATCAACGCGCTCTACACCAACACGCTGGTCGTCGACGAGGATAGCGCCGCCTTCATGCCGCGCACCGGCGTCCCCGATTTCGTCGCCGACGTGCGCAGCTGGGCGCGGCGCGAATGGGCGGTGCGCCACGCGGTGATGCTGACCGCCAACAGCTCGTCGGTGCGCATGTTCGAAGCGCCGTGTCGCGACGCCGCGGCGCAGGCGCGCGCGCTGCTGATGATGGCCGCAGCGCGGCGCTGGGATGCCGACTGGCAGCAATGCGACACGCAGGACGGCTTCGTCACCCTCGGCGCCCGGAAACTGTCCTTTGGAGAGCTGGCCGCTGCCGCCGCCTTGCTCGAACCGCCTGCCGAGCCCGTTTATCGCGCGTCGAGCGCCGACCCGCTCTATGGCAAGGATCTCACCCGGCTCGACCTGCCGGCGAAGGTCGATGGGTCGGCCAATTACGCCGGCGACATCCGCCTGCCCGACATGGTCTATGCCGCGATCCGCCAGGGACCGTTCGGCGCGACGCGGCTGAAGCGCATCGACCGCAAGGCGGGGCTCGCCTCGCCCGGCGTGCTGTCGGTCGTCGAGCACGAGCGCTGGGTCGCCGCGGTCGCGCGCAACTGGTGGGCCGCGAACCGCGCGCTCGACCGCTTCGCCCCCGAGTTCGAAACCGGCGGAACCCCGATTTCCAGCGACGGCATCGACCGCGCGCTCGCCGCCGCGCTGAAGGGCGACGGCTCTCGCATCGCGCGCAAGGGCGACGTCGAGGACGCGATGGCGGGCCGCGAGCGGATCGCCGCCGACTATCTCGTCGCTCCGGCGCTCCACGCCCCGATCGAGACGCGCACCGCGACCGCCGCGCCTTCGGGCGACCGACTGCGCGTCTGGGTTGCGACGCAGGCGCCCGCGCAGTGCCGCGACGCGATCGCGCGCGCCACGGGTCTGTCCCCCGCCGCCGTGACATTGTTCCCGATGATGGCGGGCGGATCGTTCGACGCCTGCCTCGACCACAGCGTCGCGGTGCAGGCGGCGATCATCGCGCGGCAGGTGAAGCGTCCCGTCCAGCTCTGCTGGTCACGCGCCGAAGAGATCATGCGCGACATGCCGCGTGCGCCCGCGCGCGCGAAGATGACCGCGACGCTCAACGCGGCGGGCGGCATCGACGCGCTCGTCGCGCGGATCGCCGTGCCCTCCACGAATCACGAGGTCCGCGCCCGCCTGTTCGACGGCACGCCCGCCGACGTCGCGCAGCGCGACGCCGCGGGACGGGTCGACGCGGCGGCGGTCGAGGGTGCGGGCGGCGTCTATGCCATTCCGCATCGCGCAGTCGATCATTGCCCCGCCGACATCGGCCTGCCGACCGCACGCTGGCGCGGCAACGCCGACAGCTACACCGCCTTCTTCACCGAATGTTTCGTCGACGAGATGGCGGCGCGCGCCGGGGCCGACGCGTTGTCCTATCGCATGGCGATGCTGGGGCAGGCGCCGCTGCTCGCACGCTGCCTGCTCACCGCGACCAGCCTCGGCGGCTGGGAGGGCGGCCTCGCCGGCACCGCGCAGGGACTGGCCTGCCATTCGATGCGCGGCAGTCATATCGCGCTGATGGCGACCGCGCGCGCCAGCGACAAGGGCTTGCAGGTCGAACAACTCGTCGCGGTGGTCGATGCCGGGCGGTTGGTGAACCCCGCGATCGCGCGGCAGCAGGTGGAGGGCGGGCTGATCTTCGGCCTCGCCGCCGCGGTCGGCGCGACGACCGATTACGAAGGCGGCCTCGCCACAGCGCGCAAGCTGCACCAGATCGGCCTGCCGCGCCTGTCGCAGACGCCGCAGATCCTGATCGAGTTCATCGACAGCGACCGCGACCCCGGCGGGATCGGCGAGATCGGGGTGCCGGTCGTCGCCCCCGCAGTCGCCAACGCGATGTTCGCCGCGACGGGCCGCCGCATCCGTCGCCTGCCGCTGTCGGCGCATCCGCTGTGACGCCGCCGGCCGGCCATAGCGGCGCGCGCATCGGCGTGCTGCTCGTCAATCTCGGCACCCCCGACGCGCCCGAGCCGGGGGCGGTGCGCCGCTATCTGGCCGAATTCCTGTCCGACCGGCGCGTCGTCGAAATCCCGCCCATCCTGTGGCAGCCGATCCTGCGCGGCGCGGTGTTGACCACGCGGCCCGCGAAATCGGCGCGCGCCTATCGGCTGATATGGAGCGATGCGGGCTCGCCGCTCGCCGCGATCACGCGGGCACAGGCCGACGCGCTGCAGGCCGACCTCGGCCCGGCGGCGCGGGTCACTTACGCGATGCGCTATGGCGAGCCGGCGATCGGCCCGGCGATCGACGCGCTGATCGCCGCAGGGTGCGATCGCATCCTCGTCGCGCCGCTCTATCCCCAATATTGCGGCGCGACGACCGCGACCGCGGTCGATGCCGTCGGCGCGCATTTGGCGACGCTGCGCGCGCAGCCGAGCCTGCGTTTCCTGCCGCCCTACCCCGACGACCCCGCCTATATCGGCGCGCTGAAGGCATCGGTCGAAGCGGGGCTGGCGGCGCTCGACTTCGCGCCCGACGTGCTGCTCGCGAGCTTCCACGGCATGCCCGAGCGGACGCGCGCGCTCGGCGATCCCTATCACGACCAGTGCCAGACGACGGCGCGACTTCTATCCGACGCGCTCGGCCGCCCGGTCGAGGTCGCCTTCCAGTCGCGCTTCGGCCGCGCCCGCTGGCTCGAACCCGCAACCGAGGCGACGCTCGCACGGCTGGGCGGCGAAGGCCGCAGCGTCGCGGTCTTCGCCCCCGGCTTCGCCGCCGACTGCCTCGAAACGCTGGAGGAACTGGCGATTCGCGGCAAGCAGGCCTTCGAGCGCGCGGGCGGTCGCGATTTCGCCTATCTGCCCTGCCTCAACGCCAACGCGGCGGGCCTCGCGATGCTGACCGCGCTCGTCCGGCGCGAACTGGCCGGCTGGCTGCCAGGGTAAATGGCCGGTCGGGGAAAGCGCTTACCTCCTGTTTAACTCCTTCGCCTAAGCTGTCGCGGCCCCGCGGCCGGCCGGGCGTTTGATGTGGAGATGGGCCATGAGCGACCTGCAATCGGCGGCGCTGACGCTGGCCGGCGTCACGCTGGTCTTCCTGCTGATCCTGTTCCTGGTCCTGCGCGCGCGACGGCCGCAGACCGAGCCCGCGCCGCGTGCGCCGGCACCGCGCGAGCCGCGCGAGCGGCCGTTCGCGAAGCGGGGCCGGACCCGCGAGGACGAGCCGGCGATCGCGATGGCGCCGTCGCGCCTCGCGCGAATCAAATCGACGCACGCGACCGAAGCCGGCGAAGAAAGCGCGCCGCCCGATCATTTCGACGCGGCCGCGCTCGAAGCGCAGATCGCCGCGGTCGAGCAGCGCGCCGCCGACGCCTCAGCCGTCCCGCCGGAGACACCGATAGCCGACACGTCGGACGAGGCCGCGCTGGCAGCCGCCGGCGTCGTCGTGCGCCTCGTCCCGCAGGTCCCGCTGCGCGACGCGATCTCGACGAGCAGCCGCATCGGCGGCCGCCCGCGCCTGCCCGCGTCGCTCGACTGGCCGCGGATCGATAGCGTCGACGCCGTCTTCGTCGCGCAGATCGCCTGCGACGCGCTGCCCGCCGCGCTGTGGGGTGGGCTCGGACCGCGGCACGGCTCGCTCGCTTTCTTCCGCCATCCGGCCACGAGCGCGCCGCTCGTGCTGCACCTTGCCGAGGGCGGGCCGCCGCGCGATCCGCCGCACGGCGAGCCCTTTCCCGAATGGCCGGTCGACGTGATCGAGGCCGCACCGGGCGAATCGGAAAGCGAAGCAGCGGATACGCCGAAGGATTGGGTCGCCGCGCTGGGCGCGGAGGGCTATGACATCGCCGACCCGGCCTTCCACCCCTTCGATTGGCAGAGCATGTTGGCGATGGCCGACCTGCTCGAAGCGCGGCTCGGCGGGCTGGCAACCGACGCTGCCCTGCCCGCCGGCGCCAGCGACGAACTGGCCGAGGCGGCGCACACCAACCACGACGCCCGCGCGCGCGCCGAGGAGATCATCGCGATTATCCGCGACACGGCAGGCCGGCAGGATTTTTCCGCCGCCGATGCCAGCGCGGTGATGGCGGCGCTGCACGCGATCCGCTGGACGCACGTAACGCACGCGACCGATCCGGAGACGGGCGAGGCACGTGCCGACATCCTCACGCTGCCGCTGACCCGCCACAACGCGCGGGCCGATCTGTGGATCGGCGCCTATCTGCGGCAGGCGTTCGAACAGGCGCAGCGCGGCTGGTGCCGCGACCCCGGCCTTATGTCCGCCCCCGCGCGCGCCTTCTTCGAGCCGCTGTGGCGCGACCTGGCAGAGCGCGCCGCGCCGACGATGGGCGGTGGCGATCCGGGGCGGGAGCCGGGCATGCTGCGGCTGCTGACTTTGCCGGCGAACGGGCTGCTGCCGGGGCTTGCGGGCGGCGGCGCGGACCTTGTGCTGACCGTCGCCGGCGCCGAGTTTGCGGTCGGCGACGTCTCGCGCGTCCGCGCCGGCCGGCGCGTGCCCGAAACGATGCGCGATTGACGTTCCGGTCAACTTGCGACGCTCCCCGCCCCGTCCTAATCAAGGGGTAGAACATCTGTGGGAGAGCAACAGACATGACACGCGTCGCAATCGTCACCGGCGGCACCCGCGGCATCGGCGAAGCCATTTCGCTGAAGCTGCAGGGCATGGGCATCACCGTCGTCGCCAACTATGCCGGCAATGACGAAAAGGCGCGCGCCTTTACCGAGCGCACCGGGATAGCGGCCTATAAATGGGACGTCGGCGACCATCAGGCGTGCCTCGACGGCTGCGTGCGGGTCGCGGACGAGGTCGGGCCGATCGACATCGTCGTCAATAATGCCGGCATCACCCGCGACGGCACGCTCGCCCGCATGAGCTACGACGACTGGCACGACGTGATGCGCATCAACCTCGGCGGCTGCTTCAACATGGCGAAGGCGACCTTTCCCGGCATGGTCGAGCGCGGCTGGGGCCGCATCGTCAACATCGGGTCGATCAACGGCCAGGCGGGGCAATATGGCCAGGTCAACTATGCCGCCGCCAAATCGGGCATCCACGGCTTCACCAAGGCGCTGGCGCAGGAAGGCGCGAAGAAGGGCGTGACGGTCAACGCGATCGCGCCCGGCTACATCGACACCGACATGGTCGCCGCGGTGCCCGCGCCGGTGCTTGAGAAGATCGTCGCCAAGATCCCCGTCGGCCGCCTCGGCCAGGCCGACGAGATCGCGCGCGGCGTCGCCTTCCTGTGCAGCGAAGACGCCGGCTTCGTGACCGGATCGACGATGAGCATCAACGGCGGGCAGCACATGTATTGACGGCGGCAGGCGTGTAACGAAGGCGGTCGCGAAGCGAACGACGAGTTAGGCGCCGGTGCCGCAAAGCGGCAGCCGCCGGCTCGGCCAGCGGGGCGGTCGGCCCGAAGGCTGGCCGAACCCGTCTGACGTCACGGCGGCGGCTTTGCCGTCGCCGCGAGTGCCCGCCTTTCCGTCGGGCATCTCGACTTCGCCGGATGCGGACGGCAGATAGGTTGAATGGCCGACACCCCACCTTTCCACCCCCCCGTCAAGCGATCGGTGACCATCGCCGGTCATCCGACCTCGATCAGCCTCGAACCGATGTTCTGGGATGCGCTCGAGGCAGAGGCCCGGCGGCGGGCTCTGCCCGTCAACGCCCTCGTCGCGCGGATCGACGTCGAGCGGATGGAAGCGGACGACCCGCCGAACCTGACCTCGGCGATCCGTCAGTGGCTGTGGCGGGAAAGAGGCTGGTGAATTGGCCGCTCATGATTGGCCGGTGAGCAGCGCCCCCGCCACCGCAGCCCCGAATGCCGCACCGCTGTCGGGCGCGAAATTCAGGAAGAGTTGCGGTTCGATCAGTTCAAGTTCCATGATCGCGAGGCCGCCGCGGCCGTCGCCGATCATGTCGACGCGGGCATAGATGGTCGCAGCCGGCGCCGCCGCCAGCGCGCTTTCAGCCAGCGAACGCGCCGCCGCGCTCGCCGTCCATATCTCTTCGCGCCCGCCGAATTGCGGCTGGACGCGGAAATCGCCCGCCGCCGGGCGCTTGACGATCGCGTGGCTGTAGCGGCCGCCGAACAGGAAAAGCGAATATTCCCCCTCGGCAAGCACGCCGGGCATGAAGGGCTGAATCAGCCGCCGCTGCCCGCGCGCATCGGGCGGGACGGTGGCGTCCGCCGCCAGCCGGTGCGTGCCGTCTGACCCCGCCGACACCGGCGGCTTCACGACCAGCTCTTCGGCGCCGAGCGCCGCGCGCGCGGCGGCCAATGCGTCGTCGTCGAGCGCCGTGACCTCGATCGTCGGCACCACGGCGACACCCTTCGCGCCCAGTTCGGCGAGATAGGCCTTGTCGCTGTTCCAGCGCAGCACCAGCACCGGATTGACGACCCGCAGCCCCTCGGCTTCGAGCCGGTCGAGCAGCGCATACCAGCGGGCGGATGCGCGCGGATAGCCCCAGGCGAGCAGCGGCAGGATCAGGCCGAATCCCGAAAGATCGCCCGGATCGGTCCACACCCGCGGCTCGACCGCCAGCCCGGCGGCGGTCAGCGCCGCGGTCTTGCGCGCGAGCGCCGGATGCCAATGTTCGCCATAGTCGGCGGCCGGGACGAGGATCGCGACGCGCGGCTGATAGGGCATGACGACGTCCGCCGCTCCGTCATTGCGAGGAGCGAAGCGACGCGGCAATCCCGAGCGGGCCATAACCGCTCCGGATTGCTTCGCTCCGCTCGCAATGACGACGCGGGCCTGTCATCGACCTATCGCCCCAACAATCCGCGCGCCTGCCCGGCGATGTGCGAGAGCATGGCGCCGTTCGGGCTGGGAATCGTCCGCGCACGGTCGACGACGCTGCGGAACTGCGCGACGCGCGCCGCATGCTCGGCGAGCCATTTCGTCACCGCCGCGTCGAGATCGCCCTTCGGCAGCCCGGCGAGGAAGCCGAGGCGCATCTGCTGGAAATCGCGCGCGAGGCTGTTGACAAGCAGCCGCTCCCACGGATCGGCGGGGCTCATGTGCGCGGCGAGCGTCTGCGCCCAGTCGAGCCCCAGCGCCTCGCCCAGATGGGTAAAGGCGGTCGTCACCCCGACCTCGTCGTCGCCGCGCCGTTCGGCGAGGTCGACGATGCCGATCGCGCCGTCGGTCTTGAACAGGCGCACCACCGCGGCAGTCAGCGCCTCGGGCGCGCCGGCATCAAGCAACTGCTTGCTGAGCATGTCCCACTGGCGCCGGACCGATTCGCTGAGCAGCGTGTCGACCGTCATCGTCAGCCGGTCGACGCCGGGCTCCAGGCGCGCGACCACCGGTCCCGGCTGGGTGAGCGTCGGGCTGATCCGCAGCAGGTCCGCCATCTGCGAGGTCATCGCCGACGCAGCTTGGCTGAACAGCGACAGGCGGATCGATTCGTCGATCTTCGCAGTGTCGAGCGACGCCCAGATCTCGCGCACGTCGAGCAGACGCTCGACCGCGACGAAGGCCGCCGCGATGTCGCCGAGCGAGCGTCCCTCCTCCTCGACCAGTTCGAAGGGATGAACGACGCCCATGCGGTTGACGATGCGGTTGGCGAGCTTGGTCGCGATGATCTCACGCCGCAGCTGGTGCTCGGCGATCGCCTTGCCGAAATCGCGCTGCATCTCGGCCGGGAAGGCCGCCGCGAGATCGCCCGCTAGCGCCGGATCGTCGGGCAGGTCGCTCGCCTCAATCGCGTCCTGAAGCGCGAGCTTCGCGGTCGAGATCAGGATCGCGAGTTCGGGCCGGGTCAGCCCGCGCCCTTCCTGCGCGCGGCGAAGCAGTTCGTCGTTCGCGGCGAGCCCTTCGACCTTGCGGTCGAGCCGCCCCGACGCCTCGAACGTCTCCATGATTCGCACCAGCGACGGCACCGCGCCGGCACCGCCCTTTTCGGCGATCGACAGCGCAAGCGCCTGGAGCCGGTTGTCCTCGAGCACCAGCGCTGCGACATCGTCGGTCATGCGGACGAGCAGCGCGTCGCGATCGGCCTGCGCCAGCCGGCCCTCGGCCATCTCGCGGTTGAGCGCGATCTTGATGTTGACCTCGTTGTCCGAGCAGTCGACGCCGGCGCTGTTGTCCACGAAGTCGGCGTTGATCCGCCCGCCCCGCATCGCGAAGGCGATGCGCGCCGCCTGTGTCACGCCTAGGTTGGCGCCCTCGCCGACGACGCGGACGCGCAGGTCCTCCGCATCGACGCGCAGCGCATCGTTGGCGGGGTCGCCGACCTCGGCATTGTTCTGGCTCGCCGCCTTCAGATAGGTGCCGATGCCGCCGAACCACAGCAGGTCGACCGGCGCCTTGAGGATCGCGGAGATCAGCGCCGTCGGTTCGATCTCCGACACCGACAGGCCGAGCGCCGCCTGCACCTCGGGGGTCAGCGCGATGCTCTTCTGGCTGCGCGGGAAGACGCCGCCGCCCTTCGAGATCAGCTTGCGGTCATAATCGTCCCAACTCGACCGCGGCAGCCTGAACAGCCGCTCGCGCTCCTTCCAGCTTTTGGTCGGATCGGGATCGGGGTCGAGGAAGATGTGGCGATGGTCGAAGGCGGCGACCAGCTTGATCGCCTTCGACAGCAGCATGCCGTTGCCGAACACGTCGCCCGACATGTCGCCGCAGCCGACGACGCGCACCGTGTCGGTCTGCACATCAACGCCCATCTCGGCGAAATGGCGCTGGACCGAGACCCAGGCGCCGCGCGCGGTGATGCCCATGCCCTTGTGGTCATAGCCATGCGACCCGCCGCTCGCGAACGCGTCGCCCAACCAGAAGTCGCGCTCCATCGCCAGCGCATTGGCGACGTCGGAGAAGGTCGCGGTGCCCTTGTCGGCGGCGACGACGAAATAAGGGTCCTCGCCGTCGCGGATCACCACGTCCTTCGGATGCACGACCTTGCCGCCCACGAGATTGTCGGTGATCGACAGCAGCGAACGGATGAAGATGCGATAGCATTCCTTGCCTTCGGCGAACCAGGCATCGCGGTCCTCCGCCGGGTTGGGCAGCGCCTTCGGATAGAAGCCGCCCTTCGCGCCGGTCGGCACGATCACGGCGTTCTTGACGCGCTGCGCCTTCATCAGGCCGAGAATCTCGGTGCGGAAGTCGTCGCGCCGGTCGGACCAGCGCAGCCCGCCGCGCGCGACCGGGCCGGCGCGCAGATGGACGCCCTCGACGCGGGGGCTGTATACCCACACCTCGCGCCACGGCAGCGGCTTGGGCAGGCCGGGAACCTGCGCGCTGTCGATCTTGAACGCCAGCGCCTCGGCCGCCGCGGGGGCGAAGGCGTTGGTGCGCAGCGTCGCGCCGATCACCGCGTGGAACAGCCGCAGGATGCGGTCGTCGTCAATCGACTTGATGCCCGCGAAGCCCGCCCTGATCTGCGCATCGAGCGCCTCGGCGCGCGCCGCGTCGCGGCTCTTCGGATCGTGGAGCGCGCAGAACCGTTCGATCAGCGCCGCGGTCAGCGCGGGCGCGTGGCGCAGCGCCGCGACGACGGTGTCCATGCCATAGCTCGACCCGCCCTGGCGCAGATAGCGGAACCAGGCGCGCAGCCAGACGATCGCCTGCGGTTCGGTCTGCGTGACCAGCACCAGTTCGTTGAACGCGTCATTCTCCGCCCGGCCGTCGAGCACCGCGGCGATCGCGCCCTCGATCGTCTCGACATGCGGCAGCAACGCCAGTTCGTCGACATTGGCGGGAAGGCGCAGCGTGAAATCGTGGATGAAGGTCGGCTCGCCTTCCCCCTCCTCGTCGCCGCCCGAGCGGACGTGCAGTTCGGTCGGCAGTTCCTCGAGCACCTCGAAGCCGAAATGCTCGAGCGCCGGCACGACGTCGGACAGCGCCAGCGGGCCGGCGGCGCTATAGACCTTGAGCCGCAGGCGGTCGTCGCCGTCGAGGCTCTTCCTCGCGAGGCGGACGCTGCGCGGCCGGTCGGCATCGAGGTCGCGCAGGCGCAGGATATCGCGCGCCGCCTCTTCGGGGTCATAGAGGTTGCGGTAATTGGGCGGGAACAGCGGGGCGAAGCGCGCCGCGAGCGCCGCCGCGCGCCCGGCGTCGCCGTGCCGCGCGAGCGCCGCCTCGACCTCCGGCTGCCAGCCGCGCACCATCTGTTCGAGCTGGGCGTTGAGCGCCGCCGCATCGGGCACGACGCCGTCGCCGCGCAGGTCGAGCGTGTAGCGGAGCAGCGCCGCGCCGCCGTCTTCGAGCACCATCGTCCAGCCGATCACGCCGGCCTTCGCTTCGCGCGCGAGCAGCGATTCGACCGCGAGACGGCGGCCCGTCGACACCTCGTCGCGGGGCAGCCAGACGAAAGCGAACAGGTGGCGGCCGAGCGCGCTCTGCACCATCACGATCTTCGGGCGCGGCCTATCGGTGATCGACATCGAAGTGAGCACCAGTTCCTCGAGCGCGGAGCCGTCGAACGCGATCAGCAGGTCGTGCGGCAACGCGGTCAGCGCATGCGCGAGCGCCTTGCCGGCGTGCCCTGCGGGATCGAAGCCGAATTTCGTCATCAGCGCGTCGAGTTGCGCGCGCAGCATCGGCACCTTGGCGGGCGGGGTCGACAGCGCCTGGCTGGTCCACAGGCCGGCGTGGATCGACAGCCGCTCCGCCTTCTTGCCCTTATATTCGGGGACGATGACCAGATCGAGCAGCACGCGGCGATGCACTGACGACAGCCGGTTCGACTTGATCAGCAGCGGCGCATGGCCGGTGCCCGCCTTCGCCTTCGCATCGAACCACTGGAAGGCCGCGGCGAGCGCGTTGGCCGACACGAGCTGCGAACTGCCGCTTGCCGAAATGCCGAGCGGATCGTGGACCGCGCCGTCGCGCGTGCGCCATTCGTGGCCGAGCTGCGTCATCGCGCCGCCCTCGAACCAGCGCAGCAGTTCGGCGCCCTCGCCGTCGGCGCGCATCGCGGCATCGGCGAGCATCGCGGCGCGCATCGCCTTCCAGTCGGCGACTGCGGCACGCACGTCGGCGAGCGCCGCTTCGAGCCCGTCGATCAGGCGCCGGCGCGCGCGTGCGTCGCCGCGCTCCAGCTCCATGTAGATGACCGATTCGCGCGTCGCGCCCGCCTTGCCCGAATCGACCCCGGTCAGCTTGCCTTTCGCATCGCGGTCGACCGAGACGACGGGGTGGAGGATACGGTGGATGACCAGCCCCTGCGCCCCAACGATCTGCGAGGTCGAATCGACGAGGAAGGGCATGTCGTCGTTGACGACCGCGAGGCGCATCCGCCGGTCGATTCCGTCGGTCGCGATCGGTTCGATCAGCAGCGACGGCTTGCCGGGCGCGCGTTCGAGCGAGGCCCGCGCGACGAACTCGCCCGCCGCGGCAAGTGCCTTGGCGTCAAGGTCGTCCCCTTCGCCGGGGAGGGCGCTGCCGTGCAGCGCGGCTTGATAGGCTTTGGAAATTTTTGCAGGCGCCTGCGCCGCCGGCGCAATAGAGGCTTCCGGCGCTTCGGTATCGGTAAGAGGCATGATGGTGTCGTATCCCCGAGCCAAGGTTGGCAGGCCTCGCCGGGAACCGGCCGGTCCGCTCGATCCGATCCCTATGCGCCTCCGGCGCGCGCGGCTCAAGCCCTCCCCCGCCCTAGCGTAAAATAATTTCAAGCTTCGGTTTGTCTGTTACGCGAGGCGCGGTCGGCCAGCCTCCCGCACCCCCGTCAAATCCCAGCTTTCATCGAAGTTTCGCCGGCGGACGGAGCGGGCGTCAGGCGGCCGGAGCGATGGCGATCGCCTTCTTCGCAAGCCGCGCAACCAACGCCGGATCGTCGGCCGCCTTGGCGACGACGCCGATATGGCCGCCGGGCATCGTCCGCGCGATCAGCACGACGAACTCGGCATCGCCCGCATCATGCTCTAGCAGCACCGCGGGCGGCGCGGCGCGCAGCGCTTCGAGCCGCGCACCGCCGGCATCCGCCGTCTCGCGGCGCGGGCGGCGGCTGGCGCGCGCATCCTTGACCAGTCCCTTGAGCCCGCCCGGATAGCGGTCGAGATAGGCGGCAAGCGCGCCCCGCCCGACGCCCTCCTCGCGCGCATGTCCCAGCACACAGGCATATTCAGCGAGCCGCGTCTTGTCGTAGCCGGCGCCGAAGACGAGCTTGACCACCGGCGTCATCGGCGCGCGCAGCTGGGCCCGGATTCCGGCATCCTCGATCAGCGCGGCAAAAGCCTGCGGCTGCGTCTCGGCGGCCAGCGCGAAATCCCAGGCGCGCTCGACCGCCGCATAGAGCGCGTGGCGGCTGCGGCTGTCGGCGCTCTGCGCGCGCTCCGCGGTTTCGCGGGCAAGCGCCAGCCAATCGGCGAGTTCCGCCGTCTCGTCGAGCGCGGCGGGCGCGCTTTCGTCCGCGTCCCCAGCGCCGTCGAGCGTCAGCGGGCGGCGCGCACGAACGCTGGCGGCGGCATCGGGCGCCAGCGCCGCGAAGCCCGGCTCGGCCGCGTCGTCCATATGGCCCGAATCGGGACCGTCGGCCCAGACCGGCACCGGCGCGGTGAGCGGCGGCGCGCTGCGCAGCGCCTGTTCGACCGACAATTGCAGTTCCTCCGCCTGGTCGGCGGGCGCCGCTTCCTTCCAGTTGATCACGCCGAGGATGAAATCGATCGTGTCGTCGTCGGACGAGAAAGGCAGCAGGATGCCGCGATACATGATGGTGATGCCGCGGTCGTTGATGAACTCGGCCTCAAAGCCGATCGGGGCGCGGTTGGCGATGATCTGGAGATAATGGTCGGTCAGCCGCGACAGCAGCGACCGGCCGGGGATCTGGCTGATATACTGGACGTCCTCGTCGATTTCGGATTCGGCGCGCAGCCGCTCGCCCAGAAAGGCGACCGCCGGATTCTCGATTCCGGCAGTGAAATCGAGCAGCACCGCATGCGGCCCGAAATCGCCGACATTGTCGAGGTCGAGGTCCTCGGCCGACGGATAGGAACGGTCGCCGAGCAGCGAGGCCCAGTGGTTATAGGCCCGGACCTGCATCCGCCGCTCGTCGACCCCGACGGCCGGCGGCGCGTCGATGGCGCCGTCGTCCTGGTCATGGCTGCCCGAAAGCAGGCCGCGCATGCTGTCCATCATCTGTCCCCAGTCGCAATCATCGGCGGATTCATGCACCGGGACTGGTAAAAGCGGCGTAAACGATGCGCCGACGCCGTCAGGCGAGGCTGGTGTCGATCGGCAGGCCGGCCTTCAGCGTCAGCGTCACCGGCGTGCGCTCGGCAATGTCGGCGAGCCGCGCCTGCTGGTCGGCATCGAGGCCGACGATCGCCAGCCGGCGGTCGATGCGCCGTTCCTCCTGGCCGTGGAGGCGCAGCGAAACCTCGACCGATTCGAGCGGCCAGCCCTTACGGTCGGCGTACATGCGCAGCGTGATCGCGGTGCAGGCGCCGAGGCTGGCGAGCAACAGGTCATAGGGCGCGAAGCCCGCCCCCTGCCCGCCCAGCGCCGGCGGCTCGTCGGCGACAAGCGCGCGGCCGCCCACCTCTATCGCGGTGCGATAGCGGTCTCTGCCGATGCGTGCGATGCCCTGCGCCATGCGAGTCTCCCTGTCCGGTGAGCCCTCATGCTATCAGCCGGGTGTGGCCCCGATCAATGCGCAGCGTCCGGCCGAATACCGCCTTTCGCCGCCCGATCTCCCCCTCCCGCAAGCGGGAGGGGTCGGGGGTGGGCGACAACGCCGCAACGGCTCACCCCGCTGCGACAGAGCGGCGCACGCCAATCAATCACTTCCCTTTCCGTTCGTGTCGAGCAAAGTCGAGACACGAACGGAAGGATGCGGGAATATGGAGCGCCCACCGCTTCAGCGGCCGCGACGCCCGATGATTCCCCGAAAAGCCCCTATCCGACGAAAGCGCGCTCGATCACGAAATCGCCCGGCGCCGCGTTCGACCCTTCCCGGAATCCCAGCGCCTCGAAGCGCGCCTGGAGGTCGCGGATCATCGCCATGCTGCCGCACATCATGATGCGGTCGGTCGCCGGATCGAAATGCGGCGCGCCAGTCAGCGGATGGCCAAACAGGCGGCCGCTGTCGATCAGCGCGCCGATCCGCCCGGTCGACCGGAACGCCTCGCGCGTCACGGTGGGCAGATAGTGGAACTGCAGCAGCGCCTGGTCCTGCACCAGCGGGTCGCCGGCAAGCTGGCTCTCCAGTTCCTCGCGGAAGGCGAGGTCGCTGACCTGCCGCGCGCAATGGACGAGCAGTATTTCGTTGAAGCGTTCGTAGATGTCGGGGTCGCGCGCGAGGCTGAGGAAAGGCGCGAGGCCGGTGCCCGTCGACAGCAGGAACAGCCGCCGCCCCGGCAGCAGCGCGTCGGCGACCAGCGTCCCCGTCGGCTTGCGGCCGAGATAGAGCGGATCGCCCGGCGCGATCGCCTGAAGGCGCGAGGTGAGTGGCCCGTCGGGTACCTTGATCGACAGGAACTCGAGCTCGTCGGCATAGGCGGGGCTGGCGATCGAATAGGCGCGCAGCAGCGGCCGCCCCTCGCCCGGCAGGCCGAGCAGCACGAATTCGCCCGACCGGAAGCGGAAGCTCGGCGGGCGGGTGATCGAGAAGCTGAACAGATGATCGTTCCAGTGCCGCACGCGCAGCACCTCCTCCACGGTCAGCGAGGCGGAAGGCGCGAGTTTCGCGGCGGCGGCGATGCGATCGCTCATGTCGATGGTCCTGACAGGCTGGGAGAGGGCGTGGTGAGGTGCGAAAGGTCGAATCCGGCTGCTGCGAGTTGCGAGGCGGCGGCGTCGATCGCCGCGAGCGCGGGCGCAACGCTCGCCTCGTCGACCAGCAGGCCGAGCGTCGCGCGCGCCGTGTCCGTCCCGCCTGACGCCGCGTCGCTCCACAGGCGGAGCAGGATCGCCTCGACCTCGCCAATGCGCGCGCAGCCCATCGGCGCGAACGCCAGCCGGGTGCGCGAGCCGCTGACGAGCAGCGCGAAGGCGACGTGGACATCGGGCAGCGCGGCGAGCGCGCCGACGCCCGCGAAGCCGCGGTGCAGCGCGCGCGCCGGGCAGCATCCGCGCTCGATCGCCAGCGCCCACCCGCGCATCGCCCACAGCAGAAGGCGCCCGCCGTTGCAGAGGCTCTCCACGGGACGATCGACAAGCGCGTACATCTGTTCCTCCTGCGGCCGGGCGCAGGCCGGCGGTCGCGGATCGCCATACATACTATTGAGAGTCATTTGCAATTACAGATTGACCCGTCGCGCGATAATTGCGGCCGAACCGTCCATTGAAGCGCGATGCCATCGGTCGGACTCATTGCGAGCCCGGATCAGGTCTGGGTTTGCAATGACGAAGAGGGTCAATCCAGAGCCATCAGGCCTAGCATTCGGGTTCGCGTTCCGCGCTGCCTCCGGCCCGCGTCAAAAGGCCTTTCTCACATTATCGCGGCGTGCCAGCTTCAGCGCATGACCTTCGTCATTTCGTGAATGCAGGCGACTCCCCTCCCGCCAGCGGGAGGGGCAGCGAGGCTTGCGAACTTGTTCGCTAGCCGCAGCGGGGTGGGCCTCCGCACCACCGCTGCTCTCCTTCGACCTCTCCCACATGCAGGAGGGGAAGTCGGAAGGACGCAGCGTGACCTTCATATACTTTGGAATAATATTGCGCGCTTCCCGAAGTCCCTGTCCCGCGAAGGCGGGAACCCGGAGCGTCGGGACGCCAACGCCGGCCCTTCATCATCCACCCGCCTCAATGGGAATCCTAATAGGCAGGCTCACCACCGCCCAGCACCGTTTCCGCCTGCGCGGTCAGCCAGGCCATCGCCGCGGCCCAGGGTTGATGACCGTGGCTGATCCGCGCCACGCCGAGCGCCGCCAGTTCGGCATGCGTCGGCCCGACGGACGAGCGGAGGATGTTGACCGGCAGCGGCGAAGCTTCGCAGATTGCACCGATGCACCCCGCGTCGGCGAGGAAGGGCACGAACAGCGACCCGGCGCCCGCGTCGGAATAGGCGCGCGCGCGTTCTAGCGTTGCGGCGACGAGCGCAGCGCCGTCCTTCCCGGCATCCCACCCGCGAAACACATCGCAGCGCGCGTTGACGAAAAGGCCGGTATCGGCGGCGGCGCGATAGCGTGCCTGCGCCGCTGCGATCGGCAGCAGTTCCGACGCGCCGGGCAGTCGATCCTCGATATTGACCCCTGCGGCGCCCGCCTCCCGCGCCCGGCTTATCGAGGCGCCGACCGCCGCCGGGTCGGCGCCGTAGCCCGATTCCATGTCGATCGTCACCGGGAGGTCGGTGACGTCGAGGATGCGGCGCAGATTTTCGAGGGCGTCATCGAGCGGAAAATCCTCTCCGTCGGCGCGGCCCTGCGCGCCCGCGACGCCATAGCTGCCCGTCGCGATCGCACGGGCGCCCGCCGCCGCGACCGCCTTCGCGCTGCCCGCATCCCAGATGTTGACGAGGATCAGCGGGTCGCCGGGAACGTGCAGCGCCCGGAATGCGGCGATCGCGCTCGATGATGTTGGAGTCATGGGATTTCCCTTTTCAGAAGTTCGCGCTTGATCGGCAGGCCATAGGCATAGCCGCCGAGCGAGCCGTCGCTGCGCACCACCCGGTGGCACGGGATCAGCACCGCAACATTGTTGGCGCCGTTGGCGCTTCCCGCCGCGCGCACCGCCTTCGGCTTGCCGACTGCGGCGGCGATGTCGGCATAGCTGCGCGTCTCGCCTGCCGGAATCTTTCGAAGCTCGCGCCACACCGCTTCCTGAAAGGCAGTGCCCTTCACGTCGATCGGGATATGGTCGAAGCCGGCCGCCGGCGTCTCGACCGCTTCGATCACCTGCGTCAGCAGCGCCGCGAAGGCCGCGTCGCCCTCGACGAGCGTCGCGGCGGGGAAGCGCTCCTCCAGCGCCTCACGTCCCTCGGCGAAGGACAGGCGGCACACGCCCTTCCCGGTCGCCGCGACGAGCATGTCGCCGAGACTGGTCGGCACCACCGCCCAGTGAATCGTCACGCCCTTGCCGCCGTTTACCCACGCCGAAGCCGTCATTCCCATGCGTCCCTCCATATTGTCATAGAATCGCGATGGCCCCGAAAAGCCGGCGTCGTAGATTGCGTCGGTCACCCGCGCGCCCTCGCTCAGCGCCGTCCGCGCGCGCTCCTCGCGCAGCGCGCGGGCATAGGCGGCGGGCGACAGGCCGGTGTGGCGGGTGAAGACGCGCTGGAAATGCGTCGGCGAATAGCCGGTGCGCGCGGCGAGATCGGCGAGCGCAAGCGGCTCCTCGCTGCCCTTGATCGCCGCGATCGCGGCAATCACCGCGCCCTCGTCGCGCGCAACGTCGTCGGGCAGGCAGCGCTTGCAGGGACGCAGCCCCGCCGCGCGCGCCGCCGCGCCATCGGCGAAGAAGCGGACGTTGGCGCGTGCCGGGTGCCGCGCTGCGCAACTCGGCCGGCAATAGATGCCCGTCGTCAGTACCCCGGTGACAAAGCGCCCGTCGAGTGCCCGGTCGCGGCGCTGCACCGCGGCCCAGCATTCGTCGTCGGTCATGGTCCCGGCGCTCATGTCGCGTCCCTTTCGATCCGCGCGGCGAAACAGCCGTATGCGGCATTATGCGCGTCGATATAGGCGGTCGCGTCGTCGGCGAACAGGGCGCGCAGTTCGTCGCACACCGGCAGCGGCGCATCGCGACAGGGAACCGCCAGCATCCCGGCGCGAGAAGAAATGGCATAGGTTATGAGGGTCATGGACCGTCCTCTCTTCGTGTCGCACCCGTCTGCCATGTGCCGCCGCGGCGCGCGTCCCGATGCTTGCGTTCAAAGCGCGTCTCACTAATCTGCCGCGCCATGACCCGCCTTCTCCCCCTGCTGCTCGCCTTTTTCGCCATCGTCCTGCCCGCGCGGGCCGCCGACGATATCAGCGCCGCCTCGCGCAGCGTCGTGCGCGTCGTCACCGTCGCGATGATGGAGGGCGAGGTGGTCGGCTTCGGCCACGGCAGCGGCATCGCGATCACCCCGACGCGCATCCTGACCAACGCGCATGTCGTCGAATCGGCGGTCCGCTATCCGAACAATGTCGCGCTCGGCGTCGTCCCGTCGGAGGGGCAGAAAAGCTATCCCGCCAGGCTGATCGCGATCGACACCGCGCGCGACCTCGCGCTGATCGAGATGGGCGAGGGCCGGCTGCCCGCCGCCGCCATCTATACCGGGCCGCTCGAATCGGGGACCGACGTCGTCGCGCTCGGCTATCCGGGCAACGTCGACCTCGCGACCGCGCGCAGCGCCGCCGACTATATTACCCCGCGCACGCCCGTACGCAGCGAAGGCAACATGTCGAACGTTCAGGCGGTCGACGGCATCGCGACGCTCGTCCACACCGCCAAGATCTCGCGCGGCAATTCGGGCGGCCCGCTCGTCGACGCCTGCGGGCGCGTCGTCGGGATCAACACCTTCATCACCCGCGCCGACGACGGCGATTCGCCCTTCGCCTTCGCCATCTCGGTGCGCGAGATCGCGCGCTTCCTCGCCGACGCCGGACAGCAATATACGAGCGTCGGCACCGCCTGCCTGTCGATGGCGGAGGCGACCGCGCGCGACCGGGCGGCGCTCGACGCCGAAACCCGCGCGGCGGCCGAGGCCGAGGCCGCGAAGACGGCGGCGGCGCGGCTCGACCGCGAACTGAAACAGGCGCGCGCCGAAGAAGCGGCGCTGGCGTCGCGCGAGAACCGCATCGCGCTGGCCGGGGTCCTGTTCGTCATCGGCGCGCTCGCCGCCGGAGCCGGGCTGCTCTTCTACAGCCAGAAGGCGATGCGCAACGCGAAGATCGCCGGCGGCGCGGGCGCGGTGCTGATGATCGGCGCCGCGATCCTGTTCGTGACGCGCCCCGACGCGCATGCCGAAATTGCTGGAGAAACGGAACAGGCGCCGGCGCCCGATGTCGCGCCGAAGCTGGCGCAGGGGAACTTCCTCTGCACGATCCAGCCCGACCGCAGCCGCATCACCGTATCGTCGACCATCGACGTGCCGGTCGAGATCGGCGGGGACGGCTGCATCAACCGGCGGACCCAATATGCGCAGGGCACCGACGGCCGCTGGCAGCGCATCCTCGTCCCGAACGAGGAGGCGACGGTGACGATCGCCTCGATCGACGACGGCGCCCACGAATATCGCGTCGAACGCTATCTGCTCGACGCCGAGACGATGGCGAAGGCGCGCGCGCTCCGCGCCGCGGCGGAGATCAAGGGCTGCGCCGCCGACCCGCAGGCGCTCGCCGCCTTCGCGACCCAGCAGGACGCGATCAAGGGCGCGCTGCCGCCGACGCCGAACGAGCGGCTCGTCTATCGCTGCCAGAAGGTCGCCGGTTCGGCGGCGGCCACACCTTGACGTGACCTGTTAAAAGACCTATTAACAGGTCATGGGAAAGCCGCTTCTCGCCGACTTCGGCATCAGCATCTCGGAACTCAAGAAGAATCCGTCCGCCGCCATCCGCGCCGCCGATGGCGCCCCCGTCGCGATCCTCAACCGCAACACGCCCGAAGCCTATCTGGTCCCCGCCGACGCGTGGGAAGCGATCCTCGATGCGCTCGACGACATCGAACTGGCGCGGATCGTCAGGGAGCGTCAGGGGCAGGAACGGATAAGGGTCAGCATTGACGACCTATAATCTCGATTTCTTCAAAGACGCCAAGAAGGAATGGGATCGGCTGGACAAGAGTGTCCGCGCCCAGTTTCGCAAAAAGCTGACCCAGCGGCTGGCAAATCCGCACATCCCATCCGCTCGCCTGTCCGGCATGGCCAATTGTTACAAGATCAAGCTGCGTTCGGCTGGATACCGGCTGATCTATCAAGTCGAGGATGAAACGATCACGGTGGTTGTCGTCGCCATCGGTAAGCGCGAACGGAACGAGGCCTATGAGGAGGCGAAGCGGCGGCTTTAGCCCCCGCACGCCCTGAACAGCATCAGCGTCCGCTCGCGCGCAAGCTCCGCGCTCGGTTCGTGATAATCCTTGCGGCGGTCGCTGTTGAAACCGTGTCCGGCCTCATAGACGAAGATCTGCGCAGTCGGATGCTCGCGAGTGATCAGCGCCTCCACGCCCTCCATCGGAATCCCCGCATCAAAGCGGCCGAAATGGGCGATGGCCGCGCATTGCGGCGCCTGGTCGGCGAACTGCGTCGGGACGAGGCTGCCGTAATAGCAGGAAGCCGCGGCGAGGTCGGGGCTGGTCTGCGCCATCCGCCACGCGACCGAGCCGCCATAACAATAGCCGGTTATGAAGACCGGACCCCCGGAACCATTGGCGCCCTTCAGCGCGTCGATGCAGGTCTGCGCGTCCTTCAGGCTCTGCTCGAACGGGTGGAGCTGTCGCGCCAGTTCGACCGCGCGTTCGAACTGCGGTCCAGAATAGTCGCTCTCGAACCCCGGATGCTCGCGGTCGAACAGCGCGGGCGCCAGCACCTCATAGCCGTCGGCGGCATATTCGTCACACAGCTCGCGGATATGGTCGGTGACGCCGAATATCTCCTGGATCAGGACGAGCCCGCCCCGGCGCTCGCCTTCGGGCTGCGCGTGATAGACGGCGATCTCGGCGCCATCGTCCATCGTCATGCGGATCATCTCGCCCATACACTTCCCTCTCTTCCGTTCGTCCCCGGACCTGATCCGGGGTTGTCGAAGGGCCGTTCTTCCTTGACCGGTGTTTGAAGAAAGAACGGCACTTCGACAAGCTCGGTGCGAACGGACGTAGCAGGGTGCTCGATTCCCCCCACCCTCGCCTTGCATTGCAGCAAAATCGTTGCTACGCGCGCCGCGACTTTGCAGCGGGGGCATTTTCGGATGCCGGAAACCCGCGCAGCCATCCCCCTCGGGATCGTTAAAGAAGGACTTTCGCGCGTGGAGAATTCCGGCGGCATTCAGGGCAACATCACGGCGGGCCTCGCGGGCCGCTATGCCAGCGCGCTGTTCGATCTGGCGCGCGAATCGGACGCCATCGACAGCGTCCGTCAGAGCCTGGCGACCCTCAAGGCCGGGCTCGCCGAATCGGCGGACCTCGCCGCGCTGACCCAGAGCCCGGTCGTCGGCCGCGCCGACGCCGCGAAGGCGGTCGCGGCGGTCGCGAAATCGCTGGGGCTGGATTCGCTGACCACCAAATTCCTGGGCGTGCTCGCCGAGAATCGTCGCCTCGCTGATCTGGGCGGGATGATCGACGCGTTCGACGCCATCGTCTCCGCGCATCGCGGCGAAGTGACCGCGAAGGTGACGAGCGCGCATCCGCTCAGCGCCGAGCAACTCAAGGCGCTCGCCGCCAACCTCAAGACCCGTGTCGGCCGCGACGTTCAGATCGCGACGACCGTCGACCCCGCCATCCTCGGCGGCCTCGTCGTCCAGCTGGGCAGCCAGCTGATCGACGGCAGCATCCGTACCCGTCTCAACAGTTTCGCCCAGGCGATGAAGGGCTGAAAGCCCGTACGCCAAATGCCCCGATGAAAGGCTGAATAATGGAAATCCGCGCCGCTGAAATCAGCAAGGTCATCAAGGACCAGATCGCCAATTTCGGGACCGACGCCACGGTCAGCGA
>NZ_MEFH01000079.1:0-55684 GCF_001725095.1 Sphingopyxis sp. SCN 67-31
GCGGTGGTTTCGAGATGGAACCGGCCGAAGATGGACCCCCGCCTTCCGCCTATGGCGGAAGTTTATCCTGAGCGCCCGCCCTGCGGGCAGTCGAAGGGCGGGGGAACACGGCTTCACACAATATCGCGGCGATAAACTCTGAATCCCCACAGATCTTAAAGCATTCTGAAGTCGGCTGGCACAGCCGACGACTCGCAGAATGCGGAAAACGAAAGCAAATAGAGCAATGGCCGATTCAATCTAATCGGCCGTTGCTCTATGCGGCTCCAAAGACGCGCGCGAAGATCGTATCGACATGCTTCATGTGATAACCGAGGTCGAACAGGTCTGTGAGTTGGTCGGCGGACAGGCGCGCGGTCACGTCGGCATCGGCCTTCAGCAGGTCGAGCAGCGACAGCTGCCCATCCGATTCCCAGACCTTCATCGCATTGCGCTGGACCAGCGCATAGCTGTCCTCGCGGCTCGCGCCCGCCTGCGTCAGCGCCAGCAGGACGCGCTGCGAATGCACGAGCCCGCCCATGCGATCGAGATTCTTCTGCATCCGCGCGGGATAGACGAGCAGCTTGTCGACCACGCCGGTCAGCCGCGCGAGCGCGAAGTCGAGCGTGACCGTCGCGTCGGGACCGATGAAGCGCTCGACCGACGAATGGCTGATGTCGCGTTCGTGCCACAGCGCGACATTCTCCAGCGCCGGAGTCACCGCGCTGCGCACCATGCGCGCAAGCCCGGTCAGATTCTCGGTGAGCACCGGGTTGCGCTTGTGCGGCATCGCCGACGAGCCCTTCTGGCCCGGCGAGAAATATTCCTCGGCCTCCAGCACCTCGGTGCGCTGGAGGTGGCGGATCTCGACCGCGAGCCGCTCGATCGACGAGGCGATGACGCCCAGCGTGGCAAAGAACATCGCGTGGCGGTCGCGCGGGATGACCTGGGTCGAGACGGGCTCGATCGCCAGGCCGAGCTTTGCCGCGACATGCGCCTCGACGCGCGGGTCGATATTGGCGAAGGTGCCGACCGCGCCCGAAATGGCGCAGGTCGCGATCTCGGCGCGCGCCGCGATCAGGCGGGTCCTGCACCGCGCGAATTCGGCATGGGCTTCGGCGAGCTTGAGCCCGAAGGTGACGGGTTCGGCGTGGATACCGTGACTGCGGCCGATCGTCGGGGTGAGCTTGTGCTCATGGGCGCGTCGCTTGATCGCCTCGAGCAGCGCGTCGAGATCGGCGAGCAATATGTCGGCCGCCTGCGTCAGTTGCACGGCAAGGCAGGTGTCGAGCACGTCGCTCGACGTCATGCCCTGATGCATGAAGCGCGCTTCGTCGCCGACATGCTCCGCGACCCATGTCAGGAAGGCAATGACGTCGTGCTTCGTCACCGCCTCGATGGCGTCGATCGCCGCGACGTCGATCGCCGGTCCGGTCGCCCACCAGTCCCACAATGCCTTGGCCGCCGATTGCGGCACGACGCCCAGTTCGGCCAGCGCGTCGGTCGCGTGCGCCTCGATCTCGAACCAGATGCGATAGCGATTCTCGGGCGACCAGATCGCGGTCATCTGGGGTCGGGCGTAACGCGGAACCATTGAATTTCCTTCCTTTTGCGGCGCCTTGTCGCGTTATGCAGGCGGAATCGCGACCAGCCGCCCCCTAGCAGGGGCAGGCGGCTACGCCAATCGGGCGCCTGCGGCAACTTTCGCGGCGCGCGGGCGGTTGTTCTCATGCCCCTTCGAACCAAGGCCGCGGGTTGTCGAATCCGGCCCCGTCGCCGCCAATGGAGACAGA
The DNA here is from genome assembly GCF_001725095.1 of Sphingopyxis sp. SCN 67-31. Classification (NCBI taxonomy): domain Bacteria; kingdom Pseudomonadati; phylum Pseudomonadota; class Alphaproteobacteria; order Sphingomonadales; family Sphingopyxidaceae; genus Sphingopyxis; species Sphingopyxis sp. SCN 67-31. The sequence goes on from NZ_MEFH01000079.1 coordinate 1,773, forward strand.
TCATGTTGAAACATATGCTTATGATCGGCGCGGCCGCGGTGAGTTTCCCCGCGTTCGCGCAGACGGAAACCCCGCCGCCCGACGATGCGACGCAGACCGCGCCCGAAACGATGCCGCCGGCTGAAACGACCGCACCGGCACCGGTCGAACCGGACACGCCGCCGCCGGTGGACGACATGACGGCCCAGCCGGCTCCGTCGAGCCCGCCGCCGCAGTCGAGTCCCGCCCCGTCGGACAGCGCTGCGACCCCGAGCCAGATCGCGCAGATCGTCGAGCAGGAATTTCCCACCTATGACGGCGACGCGAACGGCGAACTCAGCGAGACGGAATTCTCCGCCTGGATGAAGAAGCTGCGCACCGCGACCGACCCGACGGTCGATCCCGAATCGGAGCAGGTGAAGAGCTGGGTTGCCCAGGCGTTCGGCGCCGCCGATGCCGACAAGTCGGGCGGCGTCAGCAAGACCGAACTCATCGGCTTCCTGTCGCGCGGCGCCTGAATGCGTCCCTGACCTGAATAGGTCCCAGACACGGCGGAACAGCCGTCGGAGCGATCCGGCGGCTGTTTCCGTTTGTCCGCGGTGCGCGTGGATCAGGCGGCTTCGGCCTGCGTGACGCGGACGATCGACAGATTATGATCCTGCCCGTCACGGTCGGGCCAGCGGATGGTCTGGCCCTCGCGCAGGCCGATCAGTCCCGCCCCGACCGGGGTCAGGATCGAGATGCGGCCCGCGGAGATATCGGCGTCGCGCGGGTAGACGAGCTGCAGGGTCCGCGCCGCGCCGCTGTTCTCGTCGACGAACTCGACGGTCGAGCGCATCGTCACGACATCGGACGGAATGCGCTCGGCCTTGTGGATGGTGGCGCGCGCGATTTCGTTCAGCAGCATTTCGCTGACCTGCGGCAGATCGTCTTCCTTGGCGATAGCAAGGTCGGTCAGCGCGTCGGCTTCGGTATCGATCATGTGGATGGGCGGCCGGCGGGTCGCCTTGCTGGTGGTCGTCATGGGTTCTTTTTTTCCGAAAGAGGATTGCGGGCGAGGCTCGGCTGCGCCGCTGGAATCGGGTTGGGTGGATTTTCGCCCCGGGTTCGGGGCAGGAGGCACCGGACCCGGGGCTAGAGGCCCACGAGAATCTGACCCGCGCGGAGGTCGAAACGGGAAGGGGTGCACTGAGTCGGCATGGCGCGATGATGTCGTGCCGCGCGGCGCAAGTCAAACATTCCGATGGCGTCGCGGCGCGGGCCGGAGCCGGGCGCGCGTCCGCGCCGCCTTACAACAGGCCCATCGCGCGGAAGCTGCGATGATCGCCGCCGCCGATGATGATGTGATCGTGGAGCATGATCCCCAGCTTCCGCGCCGCCTCCGCGATGTCGCGGGTGATCGCGATGTCCTGCCGGCTCGGTTCGGGGCTGCCGCTCGGGTGGTTGTGGACGAGGACGATCGCCGCCGCGCCCAGTTCGAGCGCGCGCTTGACGACCTCGCGGACATAGATGGCGGACTGGTCGATCGACCCTTCGCTCATCACCTCGTCGCGGATCAGCATGTTGCGCGCGTTGAGGTAGAGGACGCGGACGCGTTCGATGTCGATCGGCCCCATGTCGGCGCGCAGCCAGTCGAGCAGCGCGTCCCAGCTCGACAGCAGGGGCCGATCGCGAAATTCGCCCTTCAGCATCCGCAGGCTCGCCGCCTGGACGATCTTCAGCGCCGCGACCGCCGTGTCGCCCATGCCGGCGACGCGGCGCAGCGATTCGGGGTCGGCGCTGACGAGCTGCGCCAGCGAACCGAATTCGCGCAGCAGCGCCTTGGCGAGCGGCTTGGTGTCGCGACGCGGGATGGCGAGCGCGAGCAGATATTCGACCAGCTCGTAATCGGCCATGCCATCGGCATCGCCGCCGAGCAGCCGCGCGCGCAAGCGAGCGCGATGACCGGCGTGGTCCGGGATCGGGGCGGGCGCGTCGGCCATGTCGGGACCGGAATAACCGCCTTGTGAGGCACGCTCAACGGTCATAGAAACGCTTTTGCTTCGATGCGGTGCAATATCTTGCAGCGAAACGGGAATTCCGGCGTTGCTGACAGGAAGGGCAGACCGGGGACGGGGAACGGGCGAGATTGGAATATGACCGCATGACGTCATCGCCGGTTTCGCGATCCGCCACTTTTTCGTCGCGGTCGCGCGCATGAACGAGCCTGTCGCCGCAGATTCGGCATCGCGGCCCCGGCTCCGCAAGCGCTGGATCGCGGGCGGGGCATTGATCGCGATCGCGGCGGGCCTGTGGTTCGCGCGCGCGCCGATCGCCGACAGCTTCATTCGCGACCAGCTCGACCAGCGCGGGGTGCCCGCGCGCTACACGATCGAACGGATCGGTTTCCGCACCCAGCGGCTGACCGACATCGTCATCGGCGATCCCGCGCGTCCCGACCTGACCGCGCGCCGCGTCGAGGTCGTGCTCGACTGGGGCTTCACCGGTCCCTATGTGGCGCGGATCGACGCCGAAGGCGTGCGTCTCTACGGCGCCTTCGCCGACGGGCGCCTGTCTTTCGGCGCGCTCGACAAGTTCCGCGATCCGACGAGCACGTCGCCTTTCGTGCTGCCCGATCTGGCGGTGACGCTCGACGATGCGCGCGCGCGCGTGAGGACGCCGTGGGGCGCCGTCGGTGCGGCTCTGAACGGGAAGGGCAATCTGCGCCGGGATTTTGACGGAAGGCTCGCGCTGGTCGCGCCGACGCTCGCCGCGGCCGGGTGCAGCGGTCGCGACGTCAGCTTTTACGGCAGCGTGCGCGTGCGCGACGTGCGGCCGCAGCTTGTCGGGCCGCTCCGCGGCGCAAGCCTCGCCTGCGCCGAAGGCAAGCTGACGGCTGCGTCGCCGCAGATTGCGCTCGATCTCTCGCTGTCCGAGGATCTGCGCCAATGGCGGGGTACCGCCGATGCCAGCATTGTCCGGCTCGCGGCGGGACCGGCGGCGGCCGAACGGATCGGCGCCCGCGCGCAATTCTCGGGCGACGCCGGTCGCACCGCGATCAGCGTGGAGGCGGCGATGGCGGGGCTGCGCGCCGATGCCGTCACCGCCGAGCAGGTGGCGCTGACCGCCAGGGCCACGGTCGGCGAGCAGGCGCCGAAGGTCGACGGCGAACTGACATTCGCCCGCGCCCGCGCCGGCGAAGCGCTGCGGCGCGCCATCGTTCAGGGTGGTCGCTCGCTCGACGGCACCCCGGTCGGCCCGTTGGCGGAGCGCGCGGCGACGGCGCTTGCCGCCATGCTCGCCGAAACCGGAGGCAAGGCGCGATTCGCGCTGGCGGGGGAGGGGAAATCGGCCCGGATCGAGCTGATCGCTCCCGAATTGCGCGGTGCCAGCGGCGCTTATTTCACCGGCAGCGACGACAGCCGCATCGCCTATCTGCTGGGCGCGCCCGAATCCGCCGTGATCGCCGCCGGACAATGGGCATTCGGTGGCGGCGGCCTGCCGTCGGGATCGCTCCAGCTCGACCGGCACGCGGATGGCACGATCGCCGGCGTCGCAACAGTCGAACCCTATGCCGCCGGCGGCGCGCGCCTTGCGCTGGCTCCGGTGCGATTCTCGGGCGGCGCGCTGCTGCGTTTCGCGACCCGCGCCGAGCTGTCGGGGCCGGTCGGAGATGGGCGCGTCGAGCGGCTGTCGGTGCCGCTCGCCGGCGTGCTGGCGCCGAACGGCGCGCTCGCGCTCGACGGCGGCTGCACGCGAATCGGCGCCGACCGGGTCGATGTGGGCGGGTTCCGGCTGGCACCCACGCGAATCGACTTGTGCAGCCGTCCCGGCGCGCCGCTGCTGAGCGCGGGGCCGCAGGGGCTGCGCGGGCATATCCGCGTGCCGGGCATCGCGCTGCGCGGGACGAGCGGGACCTCGCCCTTCGCTTTCGATGCGCGCGGTGCCGACATCGATCTGGCCGCGATGCGCTGGGCGCTGGCCGGCGCCGAGGTGCGGCTGGGCGAGGGGGACGGCGCGACGCGTTTCGCCGCCGCATCGCTGACCGGTCGCCGGGCGGCGCAAGGGATGGGCGGCGACCTCAAGGGCGCGGGCGGCAAGATCGGCGCCGTTCCGCTCATCCTGTCCGACATTGCGGGGGCATGGCGCTGGGACAGCGGCGGGCTGACGCTCGACGGCGGCGTGCGCCTGACCGACGCAGAGCCCGACGCGCGCTTCTTTCCGCTCGTCGCCGAAGGCGCGCATTTGCGCTTCGCGAACGGCGCGATCGATGCCGAGGCGGCATTTCGCGAAGAGAAGAGCGGGCGATCGGTCGTCGACACGACGATCACCCACCGGCTCGACAGCGGCACCGGCGCCGCCGACCTCAAGGTCCGCGAACTGCGATTCGACGACCGGTTCCAGCCCGATCAGCTCACCCGCCTCGCGCTCGGCGTCGTCGCCAACGTCCAGGGATCGGTCGTCGGCGACGGGCGGATCGAATGGACGCCCGATGGCGTCACCAGCCACGGCACCTTCGCGACCGCCGACGCGAATCTGGCCGCTGCCTTCGGTCCGGTGACGGGGCTGACCGCGACCTTGACCTTCGACGATCTGATCGGCCTGCGGTCGGCGCCGGGGCAGGTGGCCCGGATCGACGAGATCAACCCGGGCATCCCGGTGATCGGGGGGACGATCACCTATCGGCTGCTCGGCGACAATCGCGTGCGGATCGACGGTGGGCGCTGGCCGTTCGCGGGCGGTGAACTGTCGCTGCACCCGACGACGCTCGATTTCAACGCCAGCCAGACGCGGCGCCTGTCGTTCGACATCGTCGGCGTCGATGCGGCGATTTTCCTCCAGCAGTTCGGCTTCGACAACATCAACGCGACCGGCCTGTTCGACGGGACGCTGCCGGTCGAATTCGACGGGCTCGGCGGGCGCATCGTCGGCGGGCGGATCGACGCGCGCGCCGGCGGCGGGACGCTCGCCTATGTCGGCGAACTGTCGAACCACAATCTGGGCGCGATCGCCAATTTTGCCTTTGGCGCGCTGCGATCGCTCCAATATGACGACCTGACGATCATATTGAACGGGGATCTGGACGGCGAGATGGTGACCGACATCCGCTTCGGCGGCGTGGGGCAGGGCGAGGGCGCGACGCGCAATTTCCTGACCAAACAGATCGCCCGATTGCCGCTGGTCTTCAACGTCAAGATCCAGGCGCCCTTCCGCCAGCTCATCACATCGGCCAAGGGATTCTACGATCCGACGCTGCTGATCGAACAGAATCTGTCGACCCTGTTGCGCGTGCAGGAAGAGGCCGAAGCCGCGGCCGCCGCCGCATCGAAACCCGTTCAGCCCCCAGAAAGCGAGCCCATGCCATGACCGCCATCAAGACCGGAGCAAGGAGGCATGCCATCGGCGCGCATGCTCTGGCGAGCCTGATCCTTGCGCCTGCCCTCGCGGGCTGCGTACAGATCGACACGCCGGACAAGCCGATCGAGATCAACCTGAACATCAACATCAAGCAGGAAGTCGTGTATAGGCTGGATGGCGATGCGAAGAAGCTCATCGAGCAGAATAGCGAGATATTCTGACGCGAACTGGATTGGGGACACAAAAGAGATGCGTGTGAAACAGTGGAAACCCGGCACGATGGCGATGGCGGCGATTGCAGTCACCGCCGCGGTGGCGGTCGCCGTTCCCTCGGCGATGGCGCAGCGCGATCCGGCCTATGAGCAGGCACGGGCCGACGGCCAGATCGGCGAGCAGCCCGATGGCTATCTGGGCTTCGTGTCGACGCCGACCGATGCGGTGCGCAAGCTCGTCACCGACATCAACATCAAGCGCAAGGCCGCCTATACCAGCAATGCGCCGCAGGGCAGCACGGTCGAGCAGTTCGCCTTTGCGACCGGATGCAACCTGATCGCGAAGACCAGGGCGGGCGAGAAGTACAAGGCGCCCGACGGCCGCTGGCTGACCCGCGACAGCGGCGCGCCGGTGCGGGATTCGCGCTGCCCCTGAGATCAGAGCTTCGCAGCGCCCGCGGGCGCTTGATGCCGCCGCGCCCCTAAACGCGGCGGCATTTTTGCGTCCGCAAGAGGCACGCTCCGAACGATATTGCCGCAGCGCAGCAAGATTAAGCCGCGCGCTCGCGTGCGGGCATTGACTTCATGGGGCGGCGTTTCTAAACGGACCGCGCCTCAGGGGTCCCCCGATTTTTCGGGCCTTTTTTCGCAGGCAGAATCGGGGCATTCCGGTTCTGTTTCAGGAGGATGGCGGAAGATGACGGGGAATGGCAGCGATCCGGAACCAGCTTCGGAGGATTCGCGCCTGGTCTCGCTCGAAGAGCGATTGGACCGGGCCGAAGCCGCAGAAGCCAGGCGGGCCGGGGTCAGTGCGCCCGAATCCGACGCCAATTATCGGCTCGGAAACCGGGTTCTGGCCGAATTGCTGGGCGGGATGCTGGGCGGTGCGTTGATCGGCTGGCTGATCGACCGCTTCGCCGACACCTCGCCCTGGGGTTTGTTGGGGATGCTGGCTCTCGGGGTCGTCGTCGCCTTCAGGAATATCTTTCGGATCGCCAATGCCGCATCGCGCGACAAGGGCGGTTCGGCATAGGCTCAAGGTTCAGCCCGGCACCGTCAGGCGCGGGGATAGTTTGGAGTGACGCGCGTGTCCGCAGAGGCCGGTAAATTCGACCCGATGCACCAGTTCACCGTCGAACCGATCGCGAAGCTGTTCGCGGTCGAGGGACGGGAGGTGTGGCTGACCACCAGTGCGGTCTGGATGGCCGCCGCCGCCGTCATCCTGTGGCTCTTCATGCTCGGCGGCATGAAGCGGCAGCTCGTTCCCGGGCGCTGGCAGATGGCCGTCGAAGGTTTCACCGGTTTCGTGTCGTCGATGATGTCGACGAACATCGGACCGGAAGGGCGCAAGTATACGCCCTATGTCTTTTCGCTCTTCATGTTCATTCTGTTCTGCAACGTGCTGGGAATGGTGCCTTTTGCGCTGGCCGGCCTGCACCCGCTGACCGTGACGAGCCACTTCACCATCACCGGCATCCTCGCGATCCTGTCCTTCGCGATCGTGCTGGTCGTCGGCTTCTGGCGCCACGGGCTGCATTTCTTCTCGCTCTTCGTCCCGCACGGCACGCCGTGGCCGATGATCCCGTTCATCGCGCCGATCGAGTTCGTGTCGTTCATGGTGCGCCCGTTCAGCCTCGGCCTGCGACTGTTCGTCGCGATGACCGCCGGACACGTGCTGCTGGAGGTGTTCGCGAACTTCATCGTCCAGAGCTCGGGCGCCGGCGTCGCGATCGGGCTCCCGGTCGGCATCGCCAGCCTCGCCCTGATGATCGGTATCAGCGCGCTCGAGCTGCTGGTCGCGGGCATCCAGGCCTATGTTTTCGCCCTGTTGACCTCGCTCTATATCAACGACGCGGTCAATCTTCACTAATCCCGTTTTAATCCAAACGTTTATCTCAAGGAGTTAAGTTCATGGACGCACAAGCAGCGACGCTCATCGGTGCCGGTCTCGCCGCGATCGGCGCCGGCATGGCCGCGATCGGCGTGGGCAATGTCTTCGGCAGCTTCCTGGAAAGCGCGCTGCGCAATCCGGCGGCGGCCGACGGTCAGCAGGGCCGTCTGTTCATCGGCTTCGCCGCGGCGGAGCTTCTGGGCCTGCTGTCGTTCCTGATCGCGATCCTGCTCTATCTGAAGGCGGCCTTTCGGCGCGCGTGCGCCGGGCAGTCGTCAATCGGAAGAAGAGAAATGCCACAGATCAACCAGCTTGCGGAAAATTGGTTCTTCGCATCGCAGCTTTTCTGGCTCGCGCTGATTTTCGGCGCGGTTTTCGTGGTGATCGGTCTCGGCATGTATCCCAAGATCGAGGCGACCGTCGACGCGCGCGACCGCAAGATCGCCGACGATCTGGCCGCGGCCAAGGCGGCGCACGCCTCCGCCGACGGGCTGGAGGAACAATATCGCCAGCAGAGCGACCTCAGCCGCGCCGCCGCGCAAAAGGCGGTGCAGGATGCGAAGGACAAGGCGGCGCGCGACGCCGAAAAGCGCCTTGCCAAGGTCGATGCCGAACTGGCTCAGAAAATGACGGCGGCCGAAGCCGCTGTCGCCGCGGCGCGCGGATCGGCGATGGCCGAGATCGAGTCGGTCGCGGCGGAAGCGGCGAGCGAACTCGTCGCGAAGCTGTCGGGTGTGAAGGTCGCCGCCGCGGACGCGAAGCAGGCGGTGAAGGCGGTGCTCCATGGCTAATCTGACTCTGATCCTGTCCGAAGCCGCCGGTGCGGCGCATGGCGGCGGCGCGGCGGGCTCGATCCTGTCGTCGCCGAGCTGGTGGGTGGCGCTGGCGATGACGATCTTCCTCGGCGTTCTCGTCTGGAAAAAGGCGCCCGCCGGGATCGGCGCGATGCTCGACAGGAAGATCGCCGAAATCGCCAGACAGCTCAGCGAAGCCGAACAGCTCCGGCTCGACGCCGAATCGCTGAAGGCCGAATATGAGGCGAAGCTCGCCCACGCGGCAAAGGAAGCCGAGGAACTGCGCGCCCGCGCCGAAGCCGAGGCCGAGAGTCTCGTCGCCAAGGCGAAGGCCGACGCGACCGCGCTGATCGGGCGCCGCAAGCAGATGGCCGAGGACCGCATCGCGGCCGCCGAAGCCAGCGCGCTCGCCGATGTGCGCGAAGCGGCGGCGAAGGCCGCCACCGACGCGGCGGCCGCTCTGATCGCCGCCCGGCACGATGCCAAGGCGGACGCGGCCCTCGTCGATAAGGCCATCGCGGCGGTCGCCAAGGGCTGATCGTTCGGCATCGCCGGACCAAGGCGCCCGCGGAAAATCCGCGGGCGTTTTTGTTTCTGGGGGCTATCGCGGCTTTCTGGCCCGCCCCTATGGCGACCCGTCGCGTCATCGCCTACATGGCAGCCATGGCTCGCCCTAACGCTCCCGACCGGTTCAACGAAGAGAAGGCGACCTATGTCGTCCGCGGCAGCGGGGCGGAGGGCGACAAGCCCGACCTGACGCGCGGGGCCGAGGTGATCCGCGGCGTGGTGCGCAAATTGCCGGTGCGGCCCGGCGTCTATCGCATGCTCGATGCGCGCGGCGACGTGCTCTATGTCGGCAAGGCGCGCGCGCTGAAGAACCGCGTCACCAATTACACGCAGGTCGCGCGATTGCCGCAGCGGCTCCAGCGCATGGTCGCGCAGACGCGCGCGATGGAGATCGTCACCACCACCAGCGAGGCCGAGGCGCTGCTGCTCGAAGCGCAGCTCATCAAGCGCTATCGCCCGCCCTACAATGTGCTGCTGCGCGACGACAAGAGCTTCCCCTTCATCCTGCTGCGCGCCGACCATGATTTCCCGCGCGTCCAGAAGCACCGCGGCGCGCGGCGCGCCAAAGGGCGCTATTACGGGCCGTTCGCGAGCGCCGGGTCGGTGAACCGCACGCTCAACGCGCTGCAAAAGACCTTCCTGCTGCGAAGCTGCACCGACAGTTTCTTCGCCAACCGCTCGCGTCCCTGCCTGCTCTACCAGATCCGCCGCTGTTCGGCGCCGTGCGTCGGGCGGATCGGCAAGGCGGATTATGCCGAACTGGTGAGCGACGCGCAGGATTTCCTCGAAGGCCGCTCGACCGCGGTGCAGAAACGGCTCGGCGCCGCGATGACCAGGGCCGCCGAGGCGATGGACTATGAACTGGCGGCGGTGCTGCGCGACCGGCTGAAGGCGCTGACCTTCATCCAGGGCAGCCAGTCGGTCCACGCCGACGGGCTGGGCGACGCCGACGTCTTCGCGCTCGCGGCGAAGGGCGGGCAGCTTTGCGTCGCGGGCTTCTTCATCCGCGGCGGGCAGAACTGGGGGCATCGCAGCTTCTTCCCCGCGCACGTCGCGGGGGTGCCCGAAGCCGAGGTGATGGCGAGCTTCCTGATGCAATTCTACGAAGGCGTGCCGCCGCCCAAGCTGATCCTCGTCGATCGCGAGCCCGACGATTGTCCGCTGCTCGCCGAGGCGTTGAGCGAAACGGCAGGACGCAAGGTGGAGATCAGCGTGCCGCAGCGCGGCAACCGCCGCCGTCTCCTCGAACAGGCGGTGCGCAACGCGGGGGAGGAACTCGACCGCCGGCTGGCGGAAAGCAGCACGCAGGCGAAGCTCGGCCGCGAACTCGCCGAGCTGTTCGACCTCGACGAGGCGCCGCAGCGCATCGAAATCTACGACAACAGCCATATCCAGGGGACCAACGCGCTCGGCGCGATGGTCGTCGCGGGCCCCGAGGGCTGGATCAAGGGCGCCTATCGCAAGTTCAACATCAAGCGCGCTGAGACGCAGCCCGGAGACGATTTCGCGATGATGCGCGAAGTCTTCCAGCGCCGTTTCGCGCGCGCGATCGAGGAAGATCCCGAACGGACCAGGGGCGAATGGCCCGATCTGGTGCTGATCGACGGGGGGCGCGGACAGGTGTCGGCGGTCTCGACCGTGTTCGCCGAACTGGGGATCGACGATCTGCCCTATGTCGGCGTCGCCAAGGGGCCCGACCGCAACGCGGGGCGCGAGACCTTCTATCTGCCCGACGGGCGCGAATTCACACTGCCCCCCAACAACGCGGTGCTCTTCTATATCCAGCGCCTGCGCGACGAGGCGCACCGCTTCGCGATCGGCGCGCATCGGCAGAAGCGCGCGAAGGCGATGGGGTCGTCGCCGCTCGACGAGGTGCCGGGGATCGGGCCGGCGCGCAAGAAGGCGCTGCTCATGCATTTCGGCACCGCGCGCGCGGTGCGCGGGGCGAGCCTCGAGGATTTGCAGAAGGCGCCCGGAGTGAGCGCGGGCGTCGCGCAGGCGGTGTATGATTTCTATCATGCGGGGGGATGATCTTTGATGCCCTCCTCTTCAGAGGAGGGGGTGAAAGGGAAGGATAGACTATGGATTTTGCAGCCGCGATGCCGCTGGCAGGAACGCTGGGCGTCACCATCCACGAAGGAACGAAGGATCGCGTCGCGGGCAAACTGCCCGTGCGCCCCGAAATCTGCACCGCCGGGCATATCGTCCATGGCGGCGCAATCATGGCCTTTGCCGACTGCCTTGGCGCGGTGGGCGCGTTCCTGACGCTGCCCGAGGGGGCGAGCGGCACGACGACGATCGAGAGCAAGACCAATTTCCTCGGCGCCGGTCCCGAAGGGTCGGTGCTGATCGGCGAGGCGACGCCGGTCAGGATCGGCAAGCGGCTCTCGGTATGGCAGACGCGCATCCGGACCGAGGACGGCGCCGATGTCGCGCTGGTAACGCAGACGCAGATGGTGCTTTGGCCAGCCTGACCGCCTGATTCTTGGGTTGAATTCTCTGAAGGTGGGAAAGGGCTGAGCTGTGAACGAAGAAATAGTGCAGGCATTTGCTCGAATCGCGCGCCTCAAGCGACAAGAGGTGTTCGATGATGAGCGTTTGATGCCCCAAACGTCAGTTGATGATGCAATGCAGGCCGCACCCGGTTGGGTGGGTTCTTCATGGGATGGTGGTACGCTGCTCGTGGGAATCAACCCAGGCGGCGGTGGCGACAACTATCGTGGCAATCCCTCTGACAAAGCACTTTATGACGCATGTCGCCGCCTCAAAGAAGCCCGCTCTGTATCAGATCAGAAAGAAGCAATGGGCGCATTGTCTAGTTTATGGATGCAGACGCAAAGAACTCACAATATTTGGCGCATCATTTCCAAAATCATCGACGCCACAGGAGAAAGGGAATCGGACATTGCCTTCATGAACATTCTGCCCTTTCGAACTCGGCAAGATGTCCAGCCACGGCGCGGCGAAATCGGAAGAGTATGGAGGATGACAACGCAACCGGCGATATCTGCGCTAAGACCGGCACGTATCATCGCTCTAGGTGCCAAAGCATACAAAGTGCTTGACGCGCAGCTATCGACCAGAAGTTGGCAGATTATCGAATTTAAACGAAGAATCGGAGACACATCGATTCATCCGGAAGCTACGATTGGACTCCGTCAATTGCAGGCAGGCATCCGGTAGCGCTGTGCAATTCTCTACCGAGGCCATCGTCTGCGCAGTGCGCGCGCACGGCGAGCATGGCGCGATATTGCGCGCGTTGACGCGCGAGGCGGGGCTGGTCGCGGGCTATGTGCGCGGTGGCCGCTCGCGGCGCCTGCGGCCGATCCTGATGCCGGGGAATCTGGTCGCGCTCGACCTGCGGGCGCGGACCGAGGAGCAGCTCGGCGGCGCGACGGTCGAGCTGCTGGCGAGCCGGGCGCCGCTGCTTGCCGAGCCGCTGCCCGCGGCGGCCATCGAATGGGCGACCAGCCTGACCGCGGCGACGCTGCCCGAAGCGCAGCCCTATCCGGCCCTCTACGTCGCGCTGGCCGCCGTTCTCGATGCCATCGGCGTTGCGCCATCGGCGCGGCAATGGGCGCTTGCGCTCGGGCGCTATGAATTGTTGCTGCTCGCCGAACTCGGTTTCGGGCTCGACCTCGGCGAATGCGTCGTGACGGGAACGTCCGACGATCTGGCCTATGTCAGCCCGAAGTCGGGTGGCGCCGTAAGCACGGCCGCCGCCGCCGGATATGAAAGCCGGCTTCTCCGCCTGCCGCCGTTCCTGCGCAACGATCGGCCCGACGGGACGGCGGCCGAACCCACGATGACGGATGTCATCGATTTTCTGGCACTGACCGGGCATTTTCTCGACCGCGACGGGCTCGACGGGCGCAACCGCGACTTGCTGACGGCAAGGGAAAGATTGCTCGACCGGCTCAAGAGGGCGGTTGCGTGAAGCGACCAGCCTGCTTAGAGCGTCCCCGTCAAACCAAGGCCATCCGCTTCCTCCGTTTGTGCTGAGCTTGTCGAAGCACCGTCCTTCTTTCGACGGCGTGACAGAGAAGACCAGCCCGGCGACACGTTCAGGGCGAACGGCCAGATCCGGACGGGAAGGCGAAGCATTGAAGATCCTGCTGCTGGCCGGCGACGGCATCGGTCCCGAAATCATGGCGGAGGCCGGGAAGGTGCTGGACGCGCTGGCGCTGCCGGTGACGCTCGACCGCGCGCTGGTCGGCGGCGCAGCCTATGAAGCGAGCGGCCACCCGCTGCCGCCCGAAACGCTGGCAAAGGCGAAGGCGGCCGATGCCATTCTTTTCGGCGCGGTCGGCGATCCGCGCTTCGATGCGGTCGAGCGCCATCTGCGGCCCGAACAGGCGATTCTGGGCCTGCGCGCCGAACTGGGGCTGTTCGCCAACCTGCGCCCCGCGAAGCTGTTTCCGGGGCTCGAAGACAGCTCCGCGCTGCGTCCAGAGGTCGCGTCGGCGATCGACCTGCTGATCGTCCGCGAACTCAACGGCGACGTCTATTTCGGCGAGAAGGGCACGCGCACGACCGCAGGCGGCGAGCGCGAGGGCTATGACGTCATGGCGTACAGCGAGAGCGAAGTGCGGCGGATCGCGCAGGTCGCCTTCCGCGCGGCACAGGGGCGCGGCAAGCGGCTCTGCTCGGTCGACAAGGCCAATGTCCTCGAAACCTCGCAGCTCTGGCGCGACGTGGTGATCGAGGTCGCGGCCGAATATCCCGACGTCGCGCTCAGCCACATGTATGTCGACAATGCCGCGATGCAGCTCGTCCGCAATCCCGGCCAGTTCGACGTGATCGTCACCGGCAATCTGTTCGGCGACATATTGTCCGACCAGGCGTCGATGTGCGTCGGCTCGATCGGCCTGCTCGCCTCGGCCTCGCTGGGCAAGGGACGCCGCGGGCTCTACGAGCCGATCCACGGCAGCGCACCCGACATCGCGGGCAAGGGGATCGCCAACCCGCTGGCGATGATCCTGTCGCTCGCCATGCTGCTGCGCCATTCGGGCGGCGACGAGGCGAATGCGGCGCGGATCGAGGCGGCGGTGGGGCAGGTGCTCGCCGACGGTTGCCGCGGCGCCGACCTTGGCGGCACGATGGGAACGACCGCGCTCGGCGATGCGGTGGTTTCGGCTTTGAACGGACAGGGCAGATGAAGAAGACGACGGGTTTCGATCGCGACAGGACGCGCCGCTGGCATCCGGCCACGCAGGCGGTGCGCGGCGGCACGTGGCGCAGCGAGCATGGTGAGACGTCGGAAGCGCTCTTCCTGACCTCGGGCTACAGCTACGACAGCGCGGAGAGCGTCGCGGCGCGCTTCGCCGGCGAAGAGCAGGGCATGACCTATTCGCGCCTGCAGAACCCGACCGTCGCGATGCTCGAGGAACGCATCGCGCTGATCGAAGGGGCCGAGGCGTGCCGCGCGCAGGCGAGTGGCATGGCGGCGATGACCACGGCGCTGCTGTGCCAATTGTCGGCGGGCGACCATATCGTCGCGGCCAAGGCGGCGTTCGGGTCGTGCCGCTGGCTCGTCGACACGCTGTGCCCGCGCTTCGGGATCGAATCGACGGTGGTCGACGGGCGCGACAATGCCGCATGGGAAAGGGCGATCCGCCCCAATACCAAGGTCTTCTTCTTCGAGACCCCCGCCAATCCGACGCTCGACATCGTCGACATGGCGCATGTTTGCGGGCTCGCGAAGGCGCACGGCATCACCAGCGTCGTCGACAACGCCTTCGCGACCGCGGTGCTCCAGCGCCCGCTCGACTATGGCGCAGACGTCGTCGCCTATTCGGCGACCAAGCTGATGGAAGGACAGGGGCGCGTGCTCGCCGGCGCGGTGTGCGGCAGCGCGGCGTTCATCAACGACGTCCTGCTGCCGTTTCAGCGCAACACCGGTCCAAACCTGTCGCCGTTCAGCGCGTGGGTGGTGTTGAAAGGCCTCGAAACGCTCGACCTGCGCGCGCGGCGCCAGTCGGAGAATGCGCTCGCGGTCGGCAAGGCGATCGAGGGACGCGTCGCGCGCATGCTGCATCCGGGGCTTCCCAGCCACCCGCAGTACGAACTGGCGGCGCGCCAGATGGAGGCGTGCGGACCGATCTTCGCTTTCGACCTGCCCGGCGGCGCCGCGCAGGCGATGGCCTTCCTCAATGCGCTCGAACTCGTCGACATCAGCAACAACATCGGCGACGCGCGCAGCCTGTGCTGCCATCCGTGGACGACCACCCATTATGGCGTCAGCCCCGACGTGCGGCTCGACATGGGCGTCGGCGAGGGGCTGCTGCGCGTCAACATCGGGCTGGAGGATCCGCGCGACGTCATCGCCGACCTCGACCAGGCATTGACCAGGGTGGGGCTTTGAGCGACCTTGCCCGGACGATGATCGACTCTCTCTTCCCCTTTGCGGCGACCACCGGGCCGATCACCGTGCGCGTGGCGGTGAGCTATCTGCCCGAACAGTCGCATCCGGCCCTCGGTCGCTGGTTCTGGGCCTATCACGTCCGGGTCGAAAATGACGGCGCGGTCGCGGCGCAACTGATCAGCCGCCATTGGCGGATCAGCGACGGACGCGGCCAGGTGAGCGAGGTCGAGGGTGAGGGCGTCGTCGGCGAACAGCCGCTGATCGCGCCCGGCGCGTCGTTCGACTATGTATCGGGCTGTCCGCTGTCCACCCCCGAAGGGTCGATGGTCGGCAGCTATATGATGGAGATGGGCGACGGATCGCAGATGCTCGTCGCGATCCCGCAATTCCCGCTGGTGGCACCGGCAACCGCGTCATGAAGCGCACCCACCTGCCGCTGAACGCCCTGCGCGTGTTCGATGCCGCTGCCCGGCACCTCAGCTTCACGCGCGCCGCCGACGAACTGGCGGTGACTCCCGCCGCCGTCGGGCAACAGATACGCGCGCTGGAGGATATGCTCGGCGTCGTCCTGTTCCGCCGCACCCCGAAGGGGCTGGAACTGACGGGAGAGGCGACCGCCGGGCTCGACGCGCTGCGGCAGGGGTTCCTGATGTTCGAGGAATCGGTGCGCGCGATGCAGGCGGGCCAGTCGTCGCAATCGCTGACGATCGCCGCGCCGCGCGACCTGACCGCCAAATGGCTCGCGCCCAGGCTCGCGCGTTACAGCCAGCAGGCGCCCGACGTCCGCTTCACGCTGGTGTCGGCCGACGACGGCATCGACTTCACCGAGGCGAACCTCGACCTCGCGATCTTCTGGACCGACGGCGCCGGCGAGCATGAGGGCGTGCCGCTGTCCGAAGCGCATATGGTGACGGTCGCGGGACACGGCAGCGAGAGCGAGACGCGCATCGCGTGGCCCGGCTGCCCGGTCGAGGACGGCGAGCCCGCGCTGCGGCTCGGCGATGCGGGCCTTGCGATCGACGCCGCGGCGAACGGGCTGGGGCAGGCGAATGTCCCGGCGATGCTGGCGGAGGCCGATCTGGCGGCGGGGCGCGTCCGGCTGGTGCGCGAGCCTTTCGCCGTGAAGCGCGGCTACTGGCTCGTCGCCCCCTTGCCGCAATGGCGGCAGGCGAAGGTCAAGGCGCTGGTGGCGGCGCTGACGGCGTGACGCCATCCCTCGCCGCGAGGGCGAGGAGGCGCGTGACGAGGCCGACCAGTTTCGCGCCGTCGAGGTCGGCCTTGTCATTGTTCCAGCTTGCCGTGACGACGAACCATTTGCCGTCGACCTTGCGCCGTCCGAGCAGGCTCATCGACAGCACTCCCAGTTCGGACCCGCCCTTGTAGCCGAGCCACGACCAGTCGGCGGCGGCCGCCGGACCCACGCCGTTGTTGATCGCCATCGCCGCCATCGCGGCATCCGACCGGCGCGCCTTCAGGTCGACGAGCACCCGCGCGACGTCCATCGGCGAGGCGAACCATTCGAGATTGTCGATGAAGCGCGGTTCGCCGCCGAAGCTGACGCCGTCGACCTGGGCGAGCGTGAAACGATGGCGGTTCGCGTCGAGGATCCGCCGTTGCTGCGCGTCGTTTCCGGCGATGAACGGCGCGCGCAGGTCGGCGAAATTGTCGCCTTTGAGCGCAAAGGCCTCGACCGTGGTCAGGAAGGGGATGTTGCGCGACGGCGCGCTGTGGCCGGCGGCCCGCATCCGCGCCTCGATCCGCTCGCGGCCCAGCAGGTGGATCAGCGTGTCGGCCGCGCCATTGTCGCTGACCGAGATCATCCAGTTGGCGAGCGTCTGCAGCGTGACCGGCGTGTCTGGCGGCCAGTTTCCGGTGGCCGCGGAAGAGAAGCTGAGGTGCGACAGCGGCACGACGTCGCGCCAGCGCCGCTCGCCCGCCGCGACCGCCGCCGCCAGCTCGTCGAGGACATAGAGCTTGAAGGTCGAGCCGGTGGCGAACTGCCGGTCGGGGTTGGCGCTGGCGATCGGGCGGATCGCGTTACCGTCGATTTCGGCGACCAGAAAGCCGCTGCGCCCCGGCAAGCCCGCGATTTCCCCCGTCACGCGCTCCATAGTGTCGTCGGACACCGTGAAGCCGGTGAACTGCAGGCCGGTGATCCGCGCTTCGGGCGGCGGTCCGATGTCGAGGCGGACCGTCGCGATGCCGCGCTCGAACCGCAGCCGCACCGTTCCCGACCGGCCATTGTCGGACGCCGTGCTGTCGACCGCGATCGGCTGGCCATATTGCGCGATCAGGTTCGCCGCGATCGCGCGGAACTGCGCCTCGGGAACCGCGGTCTGAAAGGACGGGGCAAAGCTGTCCGCAAAGGGAACGCGTCCCGTGAGCAGGCCGACGATCTGTCCCGCGCGCGCGTCGAAGGATGCCGCCGCCGGCGCGGTAGTTTCTGCGGGCTGGGCGAACAGCGCGGGGGCGGGGAGCGCGGGGGCGAGCAGGAGGGAGGAGAGCAGGGCGGTGCGGAGGCGGGTCATGGCGTCGTTTTCCCTTCTGCCCTCTTCGCCTTCAGAGGCGTTGACCCGCCTCAGGCGTCGATCGCCGCCTCGTCCAGCGTCGCGGCATTGGCCTGGATGAACTGGAAGCGATGCTCGGGGTGCTTGCCCATCAGCCGGTCGACGAGGTCCTTGACCTGATGCCGCCCTTCATATTCCTGCGGCAGGGTCACGCGCAGCAGCGAACGCGACTTCGGGTCCATCGTCGTTTCCTTGAGCTGGTTGGGGTTCATTTCCCCCAGCCCCTTGAAACGGCCGACCTCGACCCGCTTGCCCTTGAAGACGCTCGCTTCCAACTCGGCGCGATGCGCATCGTCGCGCGCATAGGCCGTCATCGCGCCCGCCGTCAGCCGATAGAGCGGCGGCTGCGCGAGATAGACGTGCCCGTTCCGCACGATGTCCGGCATCTCCTGAAAGAAGAATGTCATCAGCAGCGTCGCGATATGCGCGCCGTCGACGTCGGCGTCGGTCATGATGACGATCTTGTCGTAGCGCAGCCGGTCGGCGTCGCAATCCTTGCGCATGCCGCAGCCGAGCGCGAGCGCGAGGTCGGCGATCTCCTGATTGGCGCGGATCTTGTCCGCGCTGGCGCTCGCGACGTTCAATATCTTGCCGCGGATCGGCAGGATCGCCTGCGTCTTGCGGTCGCGCGCCTGCTTGGCGCTGCCGCCGGCGCTGTCGCCCTCGACGATAAACAATTCCGTGCCTTCGGGGCCGTCGTTCGCACAATCGGTGAGCTTGCCGGGCAGGCGGAGCTTGCGCGCGCTGGTCGCGGTCTTGCGCTTCACCTCGCGCTCGGCCTTGCGCTTGAGCCGCTCCTCCATCCGTTCGAGGATCAGGCCGAGCAGCGCGCGGCCCCGATCCATATTGTCGGACAGGAAATGGTCGAAATGGTCGCGCACCGCATTTTCGGTCAGCCGCGCGGCTTCGGGGCTCGACAACCGGTCCTTGGTCTGGCTCTGGAACTGGGGATCGCGGATGAACACCGACAGCATCATCTCGCCGCTGTTGAACACGTCGTCGGCGGTGATCTGCGCCGCCTTCTTCTGCCCGATCAGTTCGCCGAAGGCGCGCAGCCCGCGCGTCAATGCGGCGCGCAGCCCCGCCTCGTGCGTGCCGCCCGCCGGGGTGGGGATGGTGTTGCAATACCAGGCGTAGCTGCCGTCGGACCACAGCGGCCAGGCGATCGCCCATTCGGCGCGTCCCTGATCGCCCGGAAAATCCTGCCGCCCGACGAAAGGTTCGGCGGTCGCGCATTCGCGCGTCCCGATCTGGTCCTTCAGATGGTCGGCGAGGCCGCCGGGAAACTGGAATACCGCTTCGGTCGGCGTGTCGTCGCCGATCAGTTCGGGCGCGCATTTCCAGCGGATCTCGACCCCCGCGAACAGATAGGCCTTGGCGCGCGCCATGCGGAACAGCCGCTGGGGCTTGAAACGGCCATGCTCGCCGAAGATCGCCGGGTCGGGAACGAAGCTGACGCTGGTGCCGCGCCGGTTCGGCGTCGTGCCGAGCGCTTCGAGCGGCCCCTGCGGAACGCCGCGAGAGAAATGCTGGCGATACAATTGCTTGCTGCGCGCAACTTCGATGGTGGTTTCGACCGAAAGCGCGTTGACGACGCTGACGCCGACTCCGTGCAGGCCGCCCGACGTCGCATAGGCCTTGCCTTCGAACTTGCCGCCCGAATGGAGCGTGGTCATGATGACCTCGAGCGCCGATTTGCCGGGAAATTTCGGGTGCGGGTCGATCGGGATGCCGCGGCCGTTGTCGACGATCGTCAGCCGGTTTCCGACATCGAGCGTCACCTCGATGCGGTTGGCATGACCGGCGACCGCTTCGTCCATGCAATTGTCGATGACCTCGGCGGCAAGGTGGTGCAGCGCGCGCTCGTCGGTGCCGCCGATATACATGCCGGGACGGCGGCGGACAGGCTCCAGCCCCTCCAGAACCTCGATCTGCGAGGCGTTGTAGCTGTCGGTCGCGGGGCTGGCGGCATCGAACAAATCGTGACTCATGGTCTGGCTATAGGAGGGCGCAAAGGGGGCTGGCAAGCGCGGTTTTCGGACCCTTTCATGCATCGTGCGCGGCGCTCGGCTCGTCGCATTTCGCGGTGGCGCAGGAACTTCGCGCGCACACCGCGGGTTTGGGGGGCGGCTGCAAAGCCACCGAATAATGGAGAAATAACATGCGATTCCCCTCCCTTCTTGCCGCCACGGCGGCCACGATCCTGGCCGTCCCGGCGATGGCGCAGGACAATCACGACCCGGCGCAGGACTTCAACGGTCCCTATGTCTCGATCGGCGGCGGCGGCACGCTCCAGGGCAGCGACCGCGGCGAGACGCTGGTCTTCGACACCAACCAGGACGGCGCCTATGGCGACCCGGTCCTCGACGCGGCGGGCGGCGATGTGTTCGCGCCCGGTTTCTGCAACGGCGCCGCGACGAGCACCGCCAATATCGGGTGCCGCAACGACAAGGACGGCCCCGAATATTTCGGGCGGATCGGCTATGATCGCCGCATGGGCAATTTCGTGCTCGGCGCCGTGATCGAAGGCGGACGCAGCGAGGCGCGCGACAGCGTCAGCGGTTTCTCGGACGCGGGTGACAGCTATATGATGAGCCGCGAGGCCGACTGGCAGGCGGGGCGGGCGCCCGCCTGCGCGCCGGTTATACGCCGGGCGGCGGCGCGCTCTTCTATGTCACGGGCGGCGGCGCCTATGCGCGGCTCAACAACAAGTTCGCGACGACGAACAGCGTGAACAGCTTCGCCGACAGCGGCAAGACCAACGGCTGGGGCTATTCGGCCGGCGGCGGCGTCGAGGTGATGGCGGCGAGGAATCTGTCCGTCGGCCTCGAATATCTCTACACCGACCTCAAGGACGACGACTATACCGTCAGCGTCGGCCAGGGTAGCGCGCCGGCGCCCGATCCGCTCACCGGTGTCGACATCCAGCGCAGCGACCCCCATTTCCGCACCCACAGCGTGCGCGGAACGATCAGCTATCGATTCTGATCCAGCGCAAGGGTCTGATCCAGCGCAAGGGGCGCCGGCTCGGCAGAGTCGGCGCCCTTTTCACGTGCCGCGTCGGGCGCCGCGAAGATCGCGAAGTTCCCGTTGGCACTACATACCATTCGCCCATCCTGAAACAGGCGGGCATCGATGTTGGCGATGCGCTTGCCGCGATGGACCACCTGCGCCTCGCACGTCAGCAGGCCTTCGCGCACCCCGACATGATAGTTGCATTTGATCTCCAGCGTCGCGCACCACTGGTCGTCGTCGAGCAGGCTGGACAGCGCGCCGCCCATCGCCGTGTCGGCCAGCGTGTAGGCGACACCGCCGTGCGCGACGCCATGCGGATTGAAATGCCGTTCGGAATCGATCGCGATCGCCATCTTGCAGCCGCCGCCGCCGCGCTCGATCATCTGGAGGCCGAGCGTTCGCGCGAAATGGAAATCCTGACCGAACGGCGTCACCGGACGCGGGGTCCGCCAAAGGGCGGCGGCGGCGGCGGGCGGCGTGTGCCGCGCGGCAGTTGCGCCTGATAGGCGCGGCCGCAATGCTCGACGCAATAAGGAAAGCCGGGATTCACCGCTTCACCGCAAAAATGGAAATCCGGCTCGCCCGGATGCCCCATCGGCCAACGGCAGATGCGGTCGTTGAGGTCGAGCAGGCTCGTCTTGTCGGCGATTTCCGGGCTCGGCTTGGCGGGCACCAGACGGCGCGGCGGCGCGGGCGGAATCGGCGCCTGCTGGTCGCCCGGTCCCTGCCGGATGAAGCCGCCGGGTCCGATCGAGACGATCCGCGGTCCATCGGCCTTCGGCGCCGCATCGGGAGCGGGCGTCGGCGGAACGGCCGCCGCCGGGCGCGGCTCGGCGCGCGGCGCCGGGGCAGGGCGAGCGGACGCGGGCTCGGCAGCGCGCGGCGCGGGCGTCGGTGTCGGCGCGGCCGGTTTCGGCACCGGGGCGGATCGCGCCGGCTTCGCCTTTTCGGTCGCCTTCACGGGCGACGGACGCGACTTGAGGCCAAGGCGATGCGCCTTGCCGATCACGGCGTTGCGGCTGACACCGCCAAGCTCGTCGGCGATCTGGCTGGCGGTCAGCCCCTTTTCCCACATGCTGCGCAGCTGCTCGATGCGCTCATCGGTCCATGACATGCTCTATTCCTCATCTTTACCGGTCGCCGGTATCGCGACGCGAACCGGCGGGCCAGGGCGTCAAGGCCCAGCTTGCGGTGAAGTCGGGGAGGCGATAGGCGAGAACGCCATGAACGACCAGCCCCAAATTTCGCGATCCGACTCCGGCGTTCCGGCTGCGACGCAGCCCTTCGCCGAACCCGGAGTCCCACGCATCCGCACGCTCAACATTCCCGGCACACAGGCCCTTTATGTCAAGGAGGTGCGGCGCTTTTTCAAGGTCCAGCTGCAAACAATCTGGGCGCCCGCGGTCACGACCCTGCTGTTCCTGGTGATCTTCACCGTGGCGCTGGGCGGGGCGGGGCGCCAGGTCATCGGCGTGCCGTTCGCCGATTTCGTCGCGCCGGGGCTGATCATGATGGCGATGCTCCAGAACAGTTTCGCCAATTCGAGCTTTTCGCTGCTGGTCGGCAAGATTCAGGGCACGATCGTCGATTATCTGATGCCGCCGCTGGGCGTCGGCGAACTGATCGTCGCGATGATCGGCGCCGCGGTCACCCGCGCGGTGCTGGTCGGACTGGCGCTGTGGGCGGCGATGCTCCTGTGGCCCGGTGTCGACGTGATGCCGCGCCATCCGGGTGCGGTCGTGGCCTTCGGCCTGCTCGGCGCGACGATGCTCGGCTTTCTGGGACTGATCACGTCGGTTTGGGCCGAAAAGTTCGATCATGCCGCCGCGGTGACCAATTTCGTGGTGACGCCGCTCGCGCTGCTGTCGGGCACTTTCTATTCGGTCGACCGGCTGGCGCCGTGGTTCCAGTCGATCACGCATGCCAACCCCGTCTATCATGCGATCATGGGGTTCCGCTACGGCTTCATCGGCACCGTCGATTCCTCGATGGCGCATCCGGTGCTGACCGCGGCGCTGATCCTCCTCGCGGTCAATGTCGCGCTGGGCGTCCTGACCTATCGCCTGCTGGCATCGGGCTGGAAGCTCAAGGCCTGATCGCGCGGCGGATCAGTGCCGGTGGATCGCGCGGACGCGGTAGCGCCCGCGGTCGAGCCCGTCGAACATCGCCGCGAGCTGTGGATGATCGACCGGCCCGGCTTCGCCGTCCGCCACCAGATTCTGCTGGCTGACATAGGCGATGTAGGAGGAGTCGTCGCTCTCGGCCATGAGGTGATAGAAGGGCTGCTCCTTCGCCGGGCGGATCGCCTCGGGGATCGCCTCATACCATTCTTCGCTGTTCGAGAAGACGGGATCGACGTCGAAGACCACGCCGCGGAAATCGAACATGCGGTGGCGGACGATGTCGCCCGGCGCAAAGCGCGCGCGCTCGATCAAGGGGGCCCGCACGCCGGGCATGTCGGTGAAGGGCGAGGATTTTGCCGTCATGACGCCAATTTATGACCGCGGCGCTGCGTTTCAACCGCCTGCCGGTGAATCTTGCCGTCCACGACACGGCCGCGAACCAGGAAGAAAATGGAGGAGAGTGAGGGATTCGAACCCTCGGTACCGTTGCCGGCACTTCGCATTTCGAGTGCGACGCTTTCGACCACTCAGCCAACTCTCCAAAGCGGAGCGTCGCCGCCCGATGGTCAGGGACGGTCGGATTCCCACCAGTAGGGCGCGCGCTTCCGCGCCCCGGTATCGACCTCGTTCATCGTCGACGGGTCATAGAGATGGCCGCCCAGCATCACGCGATGGATGCTTTCGCTGTTGCGGATATTCTCGGTCGGATCGGCGTCGAGGATGAGGAGGTCGGCGAGCTTGCCGACCTCGAGCGAGCCGACATCCTTCGCATAGCCGAGCGCGGTCGCGGGCATGATCGTCGCGGCGCGTAGCGCGTCGATGGCGCTCCAGCCGCCGCGGACGAACGACCACATCTCCCAATGCGCGCCGAGGCCCGCCTGCTGGCCGTGCGCCCCGATCGACACGTTGCGCCCGGCCGCCGCGATCTTCGCCGCCTCGCGCGCCGAATCGTCGTCGACATAGTCGCTTTCGGGCGCGATCACGCGGCGCTTGTTCTCCGCCGCGAGGATGGTCGGCGGAATGTGCCGCGCCAGCACCGGCTGCTCCCAGACATTGGTGTGCGCCCGCCAATAGGGATCGCCCGCGAGGCCGCCGAAGGTGACGACGAGCGTCGGCGTATAATCGACGTTGGTCTGTCCCCACAGCTGCACCAGATCGCCGTAGAAGATGTGGAGCGGGATATTGTGCTCGACCGTCGCGTTGCCGTCCTGGATCAGGGTCACGCCCTGCGCGTACATCGACCCGCCTTCGGGCACGACGGTCATCCCCTCGGCCTGCGCGGCGCGCACGACCATCTGGCGCTGTTCGCGGCGCGGCTGGTTGTAGTTCTTGACGCTGTGCCCGCCCTGCGCCTTCAGACGCCGGACATGCGCGAGCGCATCGGCATAGCTGTCGATCTCGGCATAGATGCCCGCCGCCTTCGCGCCATAGATCGCCTCGCCGGTCGAAAAGATGCGCGGCGCGAGGATCAGGCCCGCGCGCTGCATTTCGGACGAGACGAAGATTTCGGAGGCGCGCGACGACGGGTTGTGGCTGGTGGTCGTGCCCATCGCCAGATTGACGATCTCCGACCAGTTCTGCTGCGGCACCAGTTCGTCGTCGCCGTGCGGGCCGTGCGCGTGACCGTCGACGAAGCCGGGAACGATGGTCTTGCCCGCCGCGTCGATCGTCACCGTGCCCGCCGGGACGGTGAGCGACCCCGCCGGGCCGATCGCCGCGATGCGGTCGTCCTCGATCAGGATCGCGCCATTGTCGACGATCCCGCCCTGCTTGTCGGCCATGGTGACGATCTTCGCGCCGGTGATCAGCACCGCGCCGCGATGCTTCGCCGCCCTCTGCGTCATCGACAGCGACACGCCGGCGGTGGGCGGTGTGAAGGCCGCCTTCGCGCCCGGCGCGCCGGCGAACAGGGCGGAAAGGTCGGCGCTGAACAGCGTCGGGCCGCGCGTCCAGTGAAGCCGGCGGCCGCCGTTCGACCAGTGGACATAATCGGCGCCGCTGTCGCTGACGCGCGTCACGGGCAGCGCGCCGCCCTTCATCCCCAGCGCGACATCCTGCGCGCCCGGCATCAGCGGCGTGACATAGACGTCGTGGTTCTGGCGAAAGGCGAGGGTGCGGCCGTCGGGCGAAATCTCGTAATCGCTGACCAGTTCGCCGCTGGCATGAACGCGCTTGTCCTGCCCCGACAGGTCGGTGCTGACAAGCTGGCTCTTGCCGCCGCCCGATGCGACCATGAACAATCGGTCGCCCGATCCCCCGAACTGCGGCTTGGCGCCGTCCGCGTCGACGAGTTCGGGCGTGCCGCCGGCCGCCGCGACGCGATAGACGCCGGGGTTCGCGCCCCAGCGTCCGGAGGTCAGGTAGCCGCCGCCGCGCCGTTCGAAGACGATCGTCCCGCCGTCGGGAGAGAAGCGCGGCTCGGCATAGTGGCCGGGCACGCTCGTCACCCTGCGCGTCGCGCCGCCGCCGGCGCCGACGACGTGGACTTCGCCGAGCCCCGCATCGGTCCAGCGCACGAAGACGACCGACTTGCCGTCGCGCGACCAGCTCGGCCACATCTCGAACGCAGCATCCTTCGCCGCGGTCAGGCGCCGGGCGGTGCCGCCGGTCGCGGGCTTGATCCACAGCTTGCCCAGCGTCTCGAACACGACCTGACCGCCGTCGGGCGACACTTCGGCCCAGCGCGGCATCTGCGTCTCGAAACTGTCGGGCGCGACTGCCACCGCGGGATGGACGGCGTCGACGATCACGCGGTCGTCGGAGATGCGGAAGGGGATGACGCGCGCTTCGCCGCCGTCGCCCGCCACGCGGCGCAGCTTGCCGCCGGCCCAGAACAGGATGTCGCGGCTGTCGGGGGTCCACGCCATGTTCGGATAGACGCCGGTGACGGCCCAGGTTTCCTGCACATCCTGATCGAGCGCGTCATAGAGCTTGCGCTCGGCGTCCGAGGCGAGGTCCTTCACATAGAGCTTCGATTCCATGCCTTCGCGGCGGACATAGGCGATGCGCTTGCCGTCGGGCGAGGGCGTCGGCCGCACCGCG
Organism: Sphingopyxis sp. SCN 67-31; assembly: GCF_001725095.1. Taxonomy (NCBI): domain Bacteria; kingdom Pseudomonadati; phylum Pseudomonadota; class Alphaproteobacteria; order Sphingomonadales; family Sphingopyxidaceae; genus Sphingopyxis; species Sphingopyxis sp. SCN 67-31. The sequence goes on from NZ_MEFH01000079.1 coordinate 27,664, forward strand.
CCGCCGGGACCGCCGGCGACGGTGGTGATCGCGCCGCTGTCCATGTCATAGCGTTCGATATGGAACAGGTCGGTGTTGCTGTCCTGCGCATATTCGAAGATCGGGCCGGGGGAAACGTTGCGGGTGTAATAGACGCCCTTGCCGTCGGGCGCGAAGGTCGGCTCGCCGAGTTCCTTCTGGTGGCGCTCGCTCGGGCGCTTGACCAGCGGAACGCCGCCGCCGCCAGAAATATGATACAGCCACACCTCGCCGGTGCCGAGCGAGCGGCCGGTGGTGAAATGCTTCTTGGCGACGATGAACTGGCCGTCGGGGCTCCAACTCGGCTGGTTGAGAAGGCGGAAATCCTCCTTGGAAAGCTGGCGCTTGTCGCTGCCGTCGCGGTTCATCACCCAGATATTGTCGCCGCCGCCGCGGTCGGAGACGAAGGCGATGCGCGAACCGTCGGGCGAGAAGCGCGGCTGCTGTTCATAGGCGAGCCCCTCGGCGATCCGCGTCGGCGTCCCGCCCTCGATCGGCATCGTATAGATGTCGCCGAGCAGGTCGAAGGCGATGGTGCGGCCGTCGGGCGCGACGTCCACGTTCATCCAGCTTCCCTCGTCGACCGCGATCGGCACCGTGCGCGTCGTCATGCCGGGCGGGGCGTTGACGTCCCACGTGTCGGTACCGGTTCCTTCGGCGGCGGCCTGCGCGTGAGCCGAAGTCGAACAGGCCAGAGCCGCCGCGAAGGCGATTGCGAAACGCGCCATGAATGATGATCCCCTGTTGAAATATGCCGCGACCATATGACCTTGCCCCATCATTGCAAGGCGCGGCTTTCGATGAGAAGCCTGGCAGGCTCGACAGGTGACGGTCGTCCCATGTCGTCCTATGGCCTGTGGGGATTTGGCGTTCGGCGCGCTGCCTCATCCGTTCGTCATGCTGAACTCGTTTCAGCATCCATGGTCGGAGCTCTCCTTTTGCGCCGCCTTTCAGGTGAGAGCAGACCATGGACCCTGAAACAAGTTGGCGTTTATATCTTAGAGACAGGGACGCTGGTGATCCCCGGCGAAAGCCGGGGTCCATGCGAGGCAGCGCTGTGCCATCTGGACCCCGGCTTTCGCCGGGGAACGCCCACCTGTCGGAAGGGGATAATTGCTAAACAAGTTCAGGGTGACGAAAGGGACAAACCGTGCCGAAATCCGAATCCCCACAGGCCATGGGACGGTGGCGAAGCAGGAGGAGAAGCATGTCTTGCCGCTGACGGGAATCAGGGTGCTCGATTTCGGGCGCTATATCGCCGGCCCCTATTGCGCGGCCTTGCTTGCCGACTATGGCGCCGACGTCATCCGCATCGAGGCGCCGGGCGGCAACGACGACCGCTTCACCGTCCCGGTCGCCGCCGACGGTTCGGGGGCGATGTTCCTGCAGATGAACCGCGCCAAGCGCTCCCTGACGCTGAAGCCGGCCAGTCCCGAAGGGCGCGGGATCGTCCGGCGGCTCGTCGAGACGGCGGATGTCGTCGTCGCCAACCTGCCGCACGATGCGCTGGTGAAGCTGGGGCTCGACCATGACAGCCTGTCGGCGATCAATCCGCGGATCATCCTGGCGACGGCGTCCGCCTTCGGCCGCGATGGGCCGCTGTCGCGCAACGTCGGCTTCGACGCCATCGGACAAGCAATGTCGGGCACCGTCCATCTGACCGGCACGCCCGGCCAGCCCTATCGCGCGCAGGTCAATTATGTCGATTTCGGCACCGCGCTGCATCTGGCCTTCGGCGTGCTGCTCGCGCTGCGGGAGCGCGAGGCGACGGGGCAGGGGCAGTGCGTGTCGGGATCGCTGCTCGGCACCGCGCTCGCCATGTCGAACGGCCTGACGATCGACGAGGCGCTGAACGGCATCGAGCGCCAGCCGATCGGCAATCGCAGCTTCGGATCGGCGCCGACCGACCTGTTCCGCACCCGCGACGGCTGGATCGTGACGCAGATCGTCGGCGGCCCGATCTTCGCCCGCTGGGCGGCGCTGGTGGGGCGGCCCGAACTGCCCGCCGATCCGCGCTTCGCAAGCGACATCTTGCGCGGCGACAATGGCGAGGAACTGAGCGCGATCATGCAGGGCTGGTGCATCGCAAGGACCAGCGCGGAGGCGCTGGCCGAACTCGCAGAGGCGCGCGTTCCAGCGGCGCCCGTGCTCAAGCCGGGCGAAGCGCTGGCGCAGCCGCAGGTCGCCGCGATGGGGCTGGTCGAGCCGGTCGCCTATCCCGGCACGCCCGCGCCGGCGCCCGTCATCCGCGCTCCGATCGACCTGTCCGCCAGCGCGAAGATTCCGCCGTGCCGTGCGCCGCAGGTCGGCGAGCACAGCGACGCGATCCTGGCCGAACTCGGCTATGACGCCGACGCCATTTCGGCTTTGCGCGCGCAAAGGATAATTTGAACGGCGCGGCGGTGGACGTCCGGCCGACGCCTTCCTATGGTCTGCGGGGATTTGGGTTTCTGCGCAGTTTCTCCCTTTCGTCACCCTGAACTTGTTTCAGGGTCCATGGTCTGCCCTCGAATGAAAGGCAGCACAAAAGGGAGGGTCCGGCCATGGATGCTGAAACGAGTTCAGCATGACGAACGGATGATGCAGCGCGCCGAACGCTAAATCCCCCCAAGACCTTAAGTTTGGGAACCGACCGATAATCAGCGCGAGGAGCCTCCGATGACCGAGCAGACCGACTATGTGCCGCCCCGGGTGTGGACGTGGGACAAGGAAAGCGGGGGACGCTTCGCCAACATCAATCGCCCGATCGCGGGACCGACGCACGACAAGGCGCTTCCGATCGGCAAGCATCCGCTCCAGCTCTATTCGCTCGGCACCCCCAACGGGGTGAAGGTGACGGTGATGCTGGAGGAACTGCTCGCGGCCGGGCACGGCGGCGCCGAATATGACGCATGGCTTATCCGCATCCACGAGGGCGACCAGTTTTCGAGCGGCTTCGTCGCCGCCAACCCGAACAGCAAGATTCCGGCGCTGGTCGATCGCAGCGGCGCCGATCCGATCCGCGTCTTCGAATCGGGCGCGATCCTGATCTATCTTGCAGAGAAATTCGGGGCCTTCCTGCCGACCGAGCCCGCGCAGCGCGCCGAGACGCTGTCGTGGCTGATGTGGCAGATGGGCAGCGCGCCTTTCCTGGGCGGCGGATTCGGCCATTTCTATGCCTATGCGCCCACCAAAATGGAGTATCCGATCAACCGCTACGCGATGGAAGTGAAGCGGCAGATGGATGTGCTCGACCGGCAATTGGCGGAGAATGAATATATCGCGGGCTCCGCCTATTCGATCGCCGACATGGCGATCTGGCCCTGGTACGGCGCGCTCGCCAAGGGGCTGGTCTATGACGCCGGCGAATTTCTGGGCGTGCAGGATTATCGGAACGTCCAGCGCTGGACCGACCAGATCGCGTCGCGCCCCGCGGTGAAGCGTGGCCGCATGGTCAACCGGGTCATGGGCGACCCGGCGAGCCAGCTTCACGAACGGCACGACGCGTCGGATTTCGACCTGCGGACGCAGGACAAGGTGCAGGCCGAACAGCCCGCCGAATGACGCAATTGCACGGAAAGGCGCCTGCGGAGCCCTTCAGCATTCGACAAGCCTTTCCCGCAAGCGGTTGGCAGAAAAGCATTTTTCTGCCGATTGCGGCGCGGCGATTTTACGCATTTCCGGTAAAAGCGCCGAATCGCCCTCGCGACCGCCTTTTTACGTCCATCGGCGATGATCGGACCCATGACAGGTCCGCATTCCCTCGATCCATCGACCCGCCGTGCCGCCATTGCGACCCCGGACCTGATCGGGATACATACCCTTCAGGCAAATGGGGAGCTGTTCCCCGGCGAAAGCCGGGGTCCATGCGGGGTAGCGCTGTGCCATCTGGACCCCGGCTTTCGCCGGGGAACAGTCACCTGTCGAAAAGGGATAATTGCCGACCTGATCCGGGGTCGCAATGACGGGTCCATTCGATGTCATCATGCGCTTGCCCGATGCGACCGGGGCGCGGCGGTGATCGAAATGGCGCTCGTCCTGCCGCTGTTCATCGCGCTGCTGATGGGCGTGCTGGTCTATGGCCAATATTTCCTGCTCGCGCACGCGGTGCAGCAGGCCGCCAACGACGGCGCCCGCGCCGCGATCGTCGGGCTCGACGCGGCGGACCGGCGCGGCATCGCGGAACGAGCGGTCGACCGCAGCCTCAGCGGCGTCGCGGGGTTTTCCGCCCGGGCGCGCACGGTCGCCGTGACCGAAACCGCCGACGCGCTGACCGTCGCCGTCAGTTTCAGCGTGCCCGAAGACAGCTTCCTGCGTTCCTCGCTCGTCCCGTCGCCCGCCGGCCCGATCCGGTCGAGCGCGACCTTCGAACTGCCGGTGGATTGACCATGCTCCAGACATATCGCCTTTCCGCTTTACCTTGCGACCGGCGCGGCGGCGTCAGCGTCCTGACCGCCTTTGCGATGACGATGCTGATCGGCTCCGCCGCCTTCGCGGTCGATATCGGCTCGCTCTATCTCGACCGCCGCCAGCTTCAGGGGATTGCCGACGCCGCGGCGCTCGCCGCCGCCGCGCATCCGGGCGCCGAGCGCGCGGCGGCAGAGCGGATCATCGCCGCGAACTGCGATTGCGGCATAGCGATCGCCGCGCTCCAGCCCGGACGCTATACGCCCGACTCCGCCGTCGCGGCGGAACAGCGCTTCGTCGCCGGGGGCGTATCGCCCAACGCCGTCCGCATCCGCCTGACGCGGCCGAGCCCGCTCTATTTCGGCGGTTTCCTGACCGGCCGAAGCCATAGCGTCGTCGCGGTCACCGCCACGGGCGCGCGGCGCGGCTATGCGGCCTTTTCGTTGGGCTCGCGCGTCGCGGCGCTGCGCGGCGGCGTTCCCAACGCGCTGCTCTCCGCGCTGACCGGAAGCCGCGTCGAACTGTCGCTGATGGACTATCAGGCGCTGGCGAGCGCCGATGTCGATCTGCTCGCCTTTTCCGAAGCGTTGCGGACCGAACTGCACGCCGACGCGCTGACGTTCGGCGAGACGCTGGACATGCAGGCGACGTTGCCGCAGGTGCTGTCGGCGCTGGCGCGCGCGAGCGACGGACAGGTCGCCGATACGCTGGAGACGATCGCCGACAAGGCGCTGCCGCGCGCCCTGATCCCGTCGCGCGCGATCGACCTCGGCCCGCGCGCGTCGAGCATCCGCGCCGATGCCGCCGACCGGGTCGACGTGAACCTGATGAGCCTGATGCAGGCGATGCTGGCGCTCGGCAACGCCAACCGCCAACTCGAACTCGCGCTGGCCAGCGACCTGCCGGGCGGCTCGGCGATCGACGTCGCGCTGCTGATCGGCGAGCCGCCGGCGCAATCGCCGCTGATCGCGGTGACCGACGATCAGGACGTGGTCGTCCGCACGGCGCAGGTGCGGCTGAAGATCGTCAGCCGGATCGCGACGCCGCTGCTGACGAGCGTCGAACTGCCGATCGTCGCAGAACTGGGATCGGCGGCGGCGCGGATTTCGGACATGGATTGCGGCGGCAGCGATCAAGGCGTGACGCTGGCCGTCACCACCTCGCCCGCGACGTTCGCGATCGGGACGGTCAGCAACGGCGATTTCGCGAACATGCAGCGCCCGCTCGCGCCCCAGATGGCGCGCGTATTGCGCCTGCCGCTCGCCAGCGTCGATGCCCGGGCGCAACTGACGCTGGCGGACCAATCCGAAAAATCGCTCGCCTTCTCGCGCGCCGAGATCGCGGCGGGCACGGTCAAGACGGTCGAGAGCAGCGGCCTTGCCGGCGGGGTGGCGCGCTCGCTGGCCCGCGACATGGATTTGCGGGTCAACCTGCTGGGCCTCGGGCTCAATGCCGGCGCGCTGACATCGCTGGTCGGCGAAACCGTGGGCGCCGCGGCGCCGGCGCTCGATGGGGTGATCGAGGGGCTGACGGGCGTGCTGGGCCTCCACCTGGGTGAGGCCGACGCGCGGGTCAACGCGCTGCGTTGCGGACGGACCCGGCTGGTGTGAGGACCGATCCGGTGCCGTTCCGGACGCGAATCCGCATTTTTGCGTCGGGTTTCGAGGCAAATGCCGCACCGGCATGCCATAATGCGAGGGAAAGGCTCGATCCGGGGAGACGGATATGGAGACGGTCAGGGAACCGCAGCGCGTGCCCGCTGCCGAATTCATTCGCGGTTTCGCGAACTGGCGCCTGCAGGCGTCGCGCAAGCCGGTCATGGTCACGCATCACGGCAAGGATGCGCATGTGCTGATCTCGCTCGCCGACTATCGCCGCCTCGACGGCAAGGGGGAGGCGGAAGGGCGCGACGCGTTGGCGGCATCGCAGGCGGCGCTGATCGAGGCGATCCGTGACGCGGTGATCCTCGTCGACCGCACAGGCCGCGTCGCGGGGGTCAATCCGGCGGCCGCCGATCTGCTCGAACGGGCGGCGGCCGCGCTGATCGGCCGGCCCTTGCCCGACGTCCTGCCGGGGTTCGCGCGCTCGGTGCTGTTCGCGCATTTCCTGCGGATGCTCGACCATCGCGAGCGTTTCTCCGGCGAGGTGCCGGGGCTGATCGAGCCGCAGCGCTGGCTGCGTGTCGACCTCCTCCCGCTGCCGATCGGCGGGGCGATGGTGCTGCGCGACATCAGCGACGCGTGGGGGACGCGCGCCGAACAGGACGCCCGGCGCGCGCTCGCCGACGCGGTCGAGATCGACGGGACGATCGGGGTCGCTCGCGTGTCGGTGCGCGAGGCGATCGAGGCGGCCAACCCGGCGCTCGCCGCCATGATCGGCGCAAAACAGTCCGCAATCCCCCACCTCCGCTTCTCAGCGCTGCTCGCGGCCGGGCAGCGGCACGCTTTCACCGAGGCTTTCGAAGGCCTGTTCCGTACAGGCGACCCTGTTCGCATCGCGTCGGAACTGGTGACTCGTGGCGGCAGTGTTGTGTCAGTCACGCTCGCCATGGTCGAGCGGCGATCGGCCTATGCGAGCGAAGGCGCGGTAATCCTGGCGGTGCGCCGCTAGAACCAGCTTCCACGATCGATCGCACGGCTGCCGACTGGCAGGGAGAAATATTGCCCGTCCTCGCCGACAATGATCGGGCCGTCGAAGCGATTATCGGCGCCGTCGAGCAGCGCCGCGTCGAAGTAGCGCGAAGGGAGGGGCGGGACGATGTGGCTGAGGACGAGCATCCGGACGCCCGCGCGGCGTGCGCTGTCGGCGGCCTGCGCGGGGCTGGCATGATAATCGAGGATGTCGTGCATGATCCGGCCCGTCTGAGGCCGCCCGGCGGCCGTCAGGCGATCGGAGAGGTGCTGTACCATCTTCGGCTGGAGAGCCTCGTGGATCAGCAGGTCTGCACCCTTCGCCGCGGCTTCGAGCGAAGGCGACGGCGCAGTGTCGCCGCTGATCACAACGCTGCGTCCCTTGTAGTCGAAGCGATAGCCGACCGCGGGCCACACCGGGCGATGATCGACGGGAAAGGCCATGACCTGCAAACCATCCGCCGCGTAGATGGCGGTCGGCGCCGTAGGCATTGCAAAAGGCATCGCGACGGCGCCCGCCGCCGCCGGTGGCGTGATCGTAGCGCCGTGGTGCGCGGTACGGTAGCCATTATCGGCGGCATAAGCGGCGTTGAAGCCGGCAATCACCGCCTCGACGCCTTCTGGGCCGTGGACAGGAAGGGGGCTTTCGTTGCCGCTCGCGGTCCAGCGCAGCAGCATCATCGGCCCCATGCCGTCGATATGGTCCGAGTGGAAATGGGTGAGAAACAGGTCGCGGATCCGGGGATTGGGCAATCCCATCAACGAGATGTTGCGCGCTCCGCCTTCGCCCGCGTCGACCACGAACATCGCCTTGCCGGCGATCACAACGGTGCATGATCCGGCGCGGCGGCGATCGGGCAAGGGCGATCCGGTGCCGCATAAAGCGACGTGCAGGCCGTCGGGCAGGTCCGCCAGCCGATCGCGTCCGGCCGCCCGCTCGGCCCCGCGCTCAAACAGCCACAGCCCGATCGGACGCTGGAACAGGAAAGCCGCCGTGGCGGTCATACCTACGATCAGCAGCGCCCAAAGCGCCGCACGCCTGCCTCTTGTCATCATGTCCCCCACTTGTTTCCCCCTTCATGCGGCACGGAAGGCCGCTGGACAAGCCGTGCCGTTCGGCGCAACCTGCGCCCTGTTCACAGTGGTGAAGGTTGCGAGGCGCAACTTGCCGTTTACGTAAAGGTGAGCGCCCGTTAAAAGGGGCCACTGCCCAAGGGAGAATCAAAAGATGGACATGGAGTTCAGCCCCGAAGACCTCGCCTTCCAAAAGGAAGTGCGCGACTTCATCGCCGAAAACTATCCCGCCGAACTGCGCGGCAAGCAGGACGAGGGCGATGAACTCACCAAGGAGGATTTCCTCTCCTGGCACCGGATTCTCTACAAGAAGGGCTGGGTGGCGCCCGCGTGGCCGGTCGAATATGGCGGCACCGGCTGGACGCCGACGCAGCGCTTCATCTTCTCCGAGGAAACCGCTCGCGCCGACTGCATTCGCCTGATGCCGTTCGGCCTCGCGATGGTCGGTCCCGTCATCTACACCTTCGGCACGCCGGAACAGAAAGCACGCTTCCTGCCGCGCATTCTGTCGGGCGAGGATTGGTGGTGCCAAGGTTATTCGGAGCCGGGGTCGGGGTCCGACCTCGCCAGCCTGCGCACCGTGGCGGTGCGGGATGGCGACGAATATGTTGTCAACGGCCAGAAGACCTGGACGACGATGGCGCAATATGCTGACTGGGGCTTCTTCCTCGTCCGCACCGACAAGGATGCCAAGCAGCAGGAGGGCATTTCCTTCCTGCTCATCGACATGAAGTCGCCCGGCATCACCGTGCGCCCGATCATCACGCTGGGCGGCGAGCATGAGGTGAACGAGGTGTTCCTCGAGGACGTCCGTGTTCCCGTCGACCAGCGCGTCTATGAAGAGAACAAGGGCTGGACCTGCGCCAAGTTCCTGCTCGCGCACGAGCGCACCGGCATCGCCGGGGTCGCATCGTCGAAGCGCGGCGTCGAGCGCGTCAAGGCCATCGCGCGCACCGAACTCGACGGCGATCGGCCGCTGCTTGCCAACCCCTTTTTCAAACGCAAGCTCGCCGAGTTGGAGATCGACCTGACCGCGCTCGAATTCACCGAGTTGCGCGGGCTTGCCGGTCCGAACGCGGGCAAGGGGCCGGGACCGGAGTCGAGCCTGCTCAAGATTAAGGGCTCCGAAATCCAGCAGCGCCTGACCGAACTGACGCTCGAAGCGGTCGGCCATTACGGCGCGCCCTATTTCCGAGGCTTCGGAGAAGGCGACAACGAGCATCCGATCGGGCCTGACTATGCGCATCGCGCCGCGCCGACCTATTTCAACATGCGCAAGACGACGATCTATGGCGGGTCGAACGAGATTCAGCGCAACATCATCGCGAAGATGGTTCTGGGATTGTGACGGCGGCGTCCCCGCGAAAGCGGGGGCAGCAATCGGCCTTATTCGGCGCCGCAATGTGAACCTACAGCGGCCCCCGCCTTCGCGGGGGCGACGGGGATAGAAAAAATGGATTTCACTTACACCGAAACGCAGGACATGATCCGCGACACGCTGTCGCGTTTTCTGGCCGACACCTATGGCTTCGAGACGCGCCAGAAGTTCATTGCCAGCGACACGGGCCGCGACCCGGCGATCTGGACCGCGCTTGCGCAGGATCTCGGCATGCTCGGCGCTTCCTTTGCCGAGGAGCATGGCGGCCTGGGCGGCGGCGCGCTGGAAAATGCGATCATTATGGAGGAACTGGGCAAGGTCATCGCGATCGAGCCCTATCTTCCGACTGTCGTCATCGCGGGTGGCGCGCTGAAGGCGGTGGGCGGGGCGCAGGCCGACGCGCTGATCCCCGAGATCATCGCGGGCAACGCCATCGTGGCCTTCGTCTATGCTGAGCCGCAGGGCCGCTATGACCTTGCGAACCTGAAGACCAGCGCGAAGAAGGACGGCGCCGGCTGGGTGCTGAACGGGCACAAGGGCGTCGTCTATGCGGCGCCGTGGGCGACGCACCTGCTCGTCACCGCGCGCACCGGCGGCGGCCAGCGCGACCGCGACGGCGTGTCGCTGTTCCTGATCGACGCGAAGCTGCCCGGCATCGTCCGCCGCGATTATTCCACGGTCGACGGCAACCGTGCGTCCGAAATCTATTTCGAGAATGTCGCGATCCCCAGCGACGCGTTGCTCGGACAGGAAGGGGACGGCCTGCCGCTGATCGAGCAGATCGTCGACGAAGCCACGGTCGCGGTGTGCGCCGAGGCGACCGGCGTGATGCAGAAACTGCACGAAGGCACGCTCGAATATACCCAGCAGCGCAAGCAGTTCGGTGTACCGATCGCCAAGTTCCAGGTGCTTCAGCACCGCATGGTCGACATGTTCATGGAGGTCGAACAGGCTCGTTCGATGACGATCATGGGGACACTGAAGCTCGACCTGCCCGCGGCGGCGCGCATGGCGGCGGTATCGGCGGCGAAGAACAAGGTCAGCCGCGGCGCGAAGTTCGTCGGGCAGAATGCGATCCAGACCCACGGCGGTATCGGCATCACGCAGGAACTGGCGATCGGCCATTATTTCAAGCGCGCGACCCTGATCGAAGGCCAGTTCGGGAGCGCCGACTATCATATGGATCGTTACGAGCGGCTCGTGCTGGCGGAGTGAGGCGAGGCCATTCGCTTTCGGGCTTTTTCCATTCGAAATCGAATCACTCCTTACTCTCAGGGGAAGGGGCGACGCGAGCCGACCGCGATGGGCTTCGAGGCGCGTAATATTATTTCAAAGTATACAAAGGTCACATTACGTACCCCTCGTTTGGCCTCCTATGCCGGCGCGCGCCTTCCGAAAAAGCCTTCCTTCTGACAGAAGGCCGCCTGTTCCATGCGATGAAGGGGCCATGCACGGAGGCTGGCACGCGGCGATGTGGGAAAGCGCTTTTCTGGCACGCAAAGACGAGGCGGGTCGATCTGGATTCCGTTGACTTTCGATTGAAGTAGTTCGTCATCGCGAGCGAAGCGAAGCAATCCAGGGCGTTTGCCGCACAACTCTGGATTGCCGCGCAGCTTCGCCACTGCTCGCAATGACGAGTCCGCCCAATGTCATCATGTTCTAATAGGCGACGTCCACCGCGATCCGCAGCGTGCGAGGACGAAGCGGGGTTGCGTAGCCCGGCCCGTCCTCGACGAACGGCGTGCCCAGCGAAAAGCGATTGCCGCGGGCGTCGAAAAGGTTGGTGAGGGTCAGCGACAGCCCGCGCCGGGCATTGCCGAATCGCATCGCGAACCCGGTGTCGACATAGTCGCCTTGGCCTTCGCCGAGCACCGGGCCAATGCCGAGGCGCGACGGACCGACATAGTTGGCCCAGCCGCCGACGCGCAATTCCTCGTCGCCGACCGGCGCGACATAATGGACCGCGCCGCGCACCGCGTGGCTGGCGACATTGGGGATGCGGCCAAGTCGCGCCGGCGCCGCCATCGCGATCGGCGCGATCAGCGACGACAGTTCGTCGACCCGGCTGTGGTTGTAGACGGCGCCGAGTTCGAACGACAGCGCCGGACCCGGCTGCCAGGCGAGCGCGCCTGAAACGCTGGTAATCCGGCCGTTGCCGATATTGGCGGTGGTCGGAAAGCCGCTTGCGTCGATGAAATCAGCCTGGATGTCGCGCCAGCGGCTGTAGGATAGCGAGATATTGGCGTCGAAGGGGCTGGTCCCCCGTTCGCCGAAGCGCACGCCGGCTTCCCATGTCCGCACCTGGTCGTTGCGGAAGCGGCGGACGAAATGGCTGTCGATCGCGAGCCCGCCGGGGCGGAATCCCTCCTGATAGCGCGCATAGAGTGTCAGATTGGCGAAGGGCGAAGCGAGCAGAGAGGCAGAGGGCAGGAGATCGGTTTCGGTCCGGTGCGCGGTGATCGCGCGGCCCGCCATCGCGATGACGAAGGGCACGTCCTCGCCGCTGCCGCCCAGCCGGGCGTGCGACAAGCGCAGCCCGGCGGTCGCAACGAGGCGCGGAAGCAGTTCGAGCGTCGCTTCGCCATAGCCGGTGAACTCGGTGATCCGGTTGGTGACTCCGGTCAGCGGCGCGCGCAGCACCGTAGCGCCATATTCGCGGCGCTGCCGGGTCCGATTGTCGATGACACTCGCGCCGACGACCCAGCCGAGCCCAGCGTGGAAGGGGCGCGACAACCGGCTCTCGCTGACGAGCATGCGCGTTGCACTATATTGGTCGAGCACCTGCGAGGCGTTCTGCTCGCCGGTTGCGTCGAAGCGTTCGTAGAGGCGATGACGGATGAAGGCGTTATATTGGTCGAGCACCTGCGAGGGGTTCTGCTCGCTGGTCGCGTCGAAGCGCTCGTAGAGGCGATGACGGATGAAGGCGTTCGACGACTGGAAATGCAGCCCGTCCCAATCCTTGGCAATGACGATCGTGCCGAGCCCGTAGCGGGCCTTAGCATTTTGTTCGACGAGCGAATTGCGGGTGAGCGGTGGCGCGTCGCGGTCGGCATATTGCGCATCGTCGGAGACGATCGCCTGATAGACGCCGCCGAGGTCGATCGTCCACGCGTCGCCCGCATCGAAGCGGAAGGTCGCACGGCCGCCGCGCACATGGACGCGGTTGATGTCCTTCTGCCCGCGCAGCGGATTGTCGATATAGCCGCCGTCGGTGAGCATGTAGCCGACGAGGCGCAGCGCGTGGCCATCGTCCCCGACCGGCAGGTTGGTGATGGCGGCGATGTCGCCGCCCGGATCGCCATGCTGGGTGATCGAGGCGCCCGCGATCGCCTGAAGCTCCATGGCGCCTGGATTCGGCGCCTTCGGCACGACGCGGATGATGCCGCCGAGCGACCCCGCGCCATAGAGGGTGCCCTGAGGCCCCTCGAGCACCTCCACCGCGTCAACGTCGTACAGGCGCAGGTCGGGATCGGGCGCGTTGTAGCTGAGACGGATGTCGCCCAGATATTGCCCCACGGTCGCCTGCGTCGGCCCCGTGAAGCTCGAATCGGCGATGCCGCGGATGAACAGCTTGTTGCGCCCCGAGCCAAGGTGGGTCGAGGACACCGTCGCTACGCGTGAGAGGATCGAATCCATCCCGCGCTCGCCCCCGAACGCCAGATCGCCGCCATCGAGGATCGTGGCGACGCCCGCGAAACGCGAATAGGGGGTGTCGGCCTTGCTCGCCGTGACGATGATCTCGTCCTCGGGCCGGGCGACGAGATGATCGGGCACCTGCGCCCGCGGCGGCGGCGTTGCGCGCGGTGGCGAGGTTGACCGCCGTGCGACCCGCTGAACCGGCCGGCGCTCGATCCGCCAGCTCGTGTCGCTGACGCGCACGGCGCGCGCCTGCGTTCCGTCGAGCATCCGCCGGATCGCCGCATCGACGCTCATCCGCCCGCGCACCGGGCGGACGCGGCTTTTCCACAGTTCGGCGTCGGCGACGCTGATGCTGACCCCGGCCTGCCGGCTGAGCAGCGGAAGGGCCGCCGACAGATTGCCCTTCGGGACATCGAACATGCACTCCTCGGCCGCCTGCGCCGGCGCGACCAGCGCCAAGGCTGCGCCAGTGACAAGAAGGGGGTTAAACAGGAGGGGGGAGAGCCGGAACCGCATCGTCAGCGCGACAGCACCCAGCCATCGCCCTGCCGCTCGGCGCGCGTCCCCGACAGCGCAGCGAGGTCTGTTACGGTGCGGGCGGGGTGTTTTGCGAGGATCAACGCGCCGCGGAAGCGGGTGTCGGCAGCGTTGGGGGCGATCCGCAGGTCGATGCCGGCGGTGCGCCGCAGGTCTTCCGCCACGTCGGTCAGCCGCGTGTCGTTGTAGACGAGCAGCCCGGTGCGCCAGCCGCCGACGTTGGCGACGTCGATCGCGTGCGGCGCCGGTGCCGCGCGGTCGCCGTCGCGGGCCTCCAGCCCCTGTCCGGCGACGACGCGGACATTCTCGCGCCGGGGGTTGTAGGCGACCACGCCCTCCGACACCGCTACCGCGGTGCGGCCGTTCGCGCGCACGACGTTGAAGGCGGTGCCGAGGTCGACGAGTTCGGCGCCGCCCGCTTCGACGACGAAGGGTTCGTCCGCACGGTGGACGACATGGAACATCGCTTCGCCGCGTTCGAGCCGCGCGAACCGGGGGCGATCGTCGTCGAGGATGAGGAGCGAGGCGCCGTTGACCTCGATCCGCGATCCGTCGGCCAGCGCAAGGGTACGGTGCTCGCCCGCCGCGGTCTCGATACGGCTGGTGCCGTCGAACAGGCCGAGGCTCGAGAGGCTGATGGCCCCGACCAGCGCCGCGGCGACCGCGCCACCGAACCACGCCCGCCGCGACGGTCCGCGCCGCACGGACGGCTCGGATCGCCGGGTGGGGGGCAGGGCGTCGAGATCGGCATCGAGGCCGGCAATGGCGTCATAGGCCGCGCCGTGCCCCGGATCGGCCGCGAGCCAGTCGGCAAACGCATCCCATTCGGCAAAGCCGGGATCGCGCTGGCGCACGACCCAGTCGATCGCCTGCGCCTCGATGGCGGAATCGCGATCAGGGCGCATCGAATTGCCTCCTTGCCGCCGCGAGCGCGGCATAGACCTTGCGCAGGTCGGCTTCGACCGTGCTGAGGCTCACCCCCATCTCGGCGGCTATATCGCGCTGCTGGACGCCGTCGACCCGGAAACGGCGAAAGATGTGCGCGGAGCGCTCGCCGGTCGCCGCGATCGTGCGTTCGACCATCGCCAGCTGCTCGCGCGAGATCAGCGCGCGCTCGGCCGACGGAGGCTCGGCCGCCGCCGTCTCGCTCCACGCCCGGTCGCGCAGCGCGCGTTGGCGCGCGGCGCGATAGCGGTCGAGCATCAGGTTGTTGGCCGATCGCATCACATAGGACAGCGGGTTCGCGATCGGCCCGGTCGGCCGTTCGGTCAGCCGCATCCACAGATCCTGAAACAGATCCTCCGCCTGGTCGCCCGCGCCGCGCAGTTCGAGGAAACGGACGACCTGCGCCCGGTGGGCGAGCAATACGCCTTCGATGCCGTGCGCGGCCTCGTCTCGATCGGTCGCCTGGGTCATGAAATACCTGGTTCGGAACGTCGCCTGCAGTGCGCCGGCGCCCACGCCGCCGGCCCGGTCCTCCGGTCCCCTGATGGCGCCGTGATATAGCGCCACCTGCGACATCCGCAACCGTGACGCGGCGATGCCGGACGGCATCGAGGTCGGGCGGGGAAGGGTGAGGGCGGTCATGGCGGTGTCCGATGGGCGTTTGGCGTCGGCCGGTTGGCAAGGGGGAAGCATGGGTGAGGAGGGGCGCTTCCCCCTTGCCGCGAGGCTGCCTCGGGGGTTAGAGGCCGACCCGCAAGCTCGCACGGAATGCCCAGCCGAAGTGGCTCTGCTGCTCCTCCGCCGACAGTTCGGCGCCGACCTGGAAGGCCGAATTGCCGCCGATGCCGCGGATGCGGCCGATCCAGCCGCTGGTGCGCGCATCGGGGGTCAGGGTGAAGGGCGTGCCGTCCTTGAACGAAGCGACCGTCGTGCCGAGCGTGCCACTGACGATCTCGCGCCGCCCGCCCTCGATCTCGAAACGCGTCCAGCCGTCATATTGGTCGGAACCGCCGAAATCGAGACCGAGCGCCACGGTGCCCGACACCGCCAGTTCGTCACTGTCGCGGCCGAGGACGTTGAGGTCGAGCGCGTCGCCGCCGCCCGTTTCCTGATAGCCGTCCTCCTTCAGCTTGTAATAGTCGACCGCGACCGTCGGACGGAAGGACAGGCCGCCGAGGCGCCCGTCGTGCGCGACCGAACCCGAAGCCGACCACAGCGTCGCGTCCCATTTGCCGCGCATCGTCTTTTCGATTGCCTTGCCGTCCACCTCGGCGCGGAATACGCGCGTGCCCTTCAGGCTGACCGGGGCGCCCGACACGCGGGCGTTGGCCAGCCAGCCGTTCGAGCGCAGCCGCCAGTGGAGCGCGCCCTCCCATTGGCTGGAGCTGACCTCGTTGTCGTTGCTGCCGTTGCTGTCCTTGCCGCTGAGGAAGGCGACCGACCCGCCGAAATTGCCGACGCCGGTCTCGATCTCCGCCCCGAGCGAAATGCCCCAGCCCGAGACGTCGTAGCTCGCGGTGTTGCCGAGCCCCTTGGACGTGCCCCAGACTGCCTGGTTGACCCAATAGCCCCATTTCCCCTCGTCCTGATAGGGTGCGTTGGGGTCCTGAAGGTGGCGCGCCAGCGCGCGCGAGCCCGAAGTGAGCGTTTCGAACACCCCGCCTTCATGTTCGGGGAGCATCTGCTGCATCTGGCCGCGGAACTGTTCGCCATCGGTGATCCCGAGAAAGGCGCCCTCGATCGCCTCGTCGGCGGTGAGCGCCTCGAACACCGCGTCGAAGGCGCCCGCTTCGGAGCGGTTGAGGCCGAGTTCGGCCACGCTCTTGCGCGAGACATCGACGATGAGCTGGGTCGCGGTCGAACTCAGCACGCCCTTGTAGAGGAAGGGAAGCAGCGTCGTTTCGGCGGTCAGCTTGTCGGCGCCGGTCAGCGACCCCGCTGTGACGACGATATGTTCGCCCTCGGCATTTTCGATGCTCGACAGCTTGAGCGCGAGCTTCGATCCTTCGCCGAAGCCGGCATTGCCCTGCACCGTCAGCGCGGTTCCGGCAGCGCCGTCGTCGAGCGTCACGCCGAGGACGCCGTTCCCCGCGACCGAAAGCGACGCGATGGTCGCGGCGCCGGTCACGTCGAACGTGCCGCCGTCGACGCTCACCGCCAGCCCCTGCGCATTGGAGAGACGGCCCGAGAACAGGCCCTTGCCGGCGATCGACAGCGTATCCGCGCCGCCGCCGAAATCGACGTCGCCCCGGAAACTCGATGTGCCCGCGAGCGTCACGCTGTCATTGCCGCCGCCGAAGCTGGCGTTGCCGGTATAGGCCGCGTCGCCCGAGAGCTTGAGCTGGTTGTCGCCGGCACCGAAAGAGGCGTTGCCCTTCACCGTGCCGTCGGCGACGTCGAAGATGTCGCTGCCGGCGCCGAAGCGCACGTCGCCGACGAT
Source organism: Sphingopyxis sp. SCN 67-31 (assembly GCF_001725095.1). Taxonomy (NCBI): domain Bacteria; kingdom Pseudomonadati; phylum Pseudomonadota; class Alphaproteobacteria; order Sphingomonadales; family Sphingopyxidaceae; genus Sphingopyxis; species Sphingopyxis sp. SCN 67-31. The sequence continues at coordinate 44,711 of NZ_MEFH01000079.1, forward strand.
GGAGGGCGCGGCAACGCCAGCCGTGACCTCGGTCTGCTTCACGGTCGCGCCGGCGCCGTTCGCCGACAGGTCGATCGCGACATTGCGACCCGAGCCCACCGCGGCGCCGGTGGCGCTGATCGTGCCGCTGTTTTCGATCAGGTCTACGGTTCCCGACGCGTCGAAGATCGCGCGCGCGGTACCGTCCTCGCCGCTTGCCTTCGCGCTGATCGTGCCGCTGTTGCGGACCAGTGCCACATCGGCGCCGCTGTCGATGCGCAGCGCGGTGGAGATGGCCGTCGCCGTGCCGCCGCCCGCGGCCTCGACCTTGCCGGCGATGCGGACCTCCGGAACCGTCGCGCCGGCACCGATCAGGATCGCGGTCGCCGAACTGTCCTTCGACAGCGCGCTGACCGTCCCGGCGACGCCCATGCCGCCCGCGATGTCGACCGCGCCGCCCATGCCGCCGATCTGCACGCCGAGCCCGTCGATACCTGCGTAGAGCCCGTTGCCCGTGACGGTGCCGTCGATGATCAGCCCGAAGCCGGTTCCGGTGCCCGCAACCGCGCCGATCGCGATATCCCGGCCCGTCGCGCCGATCCGCATCGCGGGCGCCGAGCCATAGGAGCGGACCGCGGCGGAGCCTTCCTTCGCGTCCTCGATGCCGTCATTATCCTTGTCGGTGCCCGTTCCGCTGCCGTCCTTCGGAGGCACGGCGAGGATGATGCCGCCGGTCACGTCGCCCTCGATCGACAGCGCCGGACCGCCGATCAGCAGATCGTCGGCATCGAGCTTCGACGGGTCGGCCGGCGGGGTCGTGGTGCGATAGCCGGTCGCCGTCAGGCTTCCCTGCACGACGAGCGCGCCGTCGATGTCGCCCGCCAATCGCGCCGCGGTGGCGTTCTGGCCCGTCGCGGCAATGGTCCCGGCCAGCCGGACATTGCCCGTCACATCCTGCAACCCGACGCCCAGCGCATTGTCGCCGAGCACGGTGACGGTACCGTCGTTGGTGAACTTGCCGGTCAGGGGGCCGCCGAGCCGGATGCCCGCCGAATCATTGCCCTCGATCGTGATCGCGCCCGAATTGACGATATCGCCCGTGAAGGCGCCGCCGGTCGCGATTCCCGTGCGGTTGCGACCGACGGCGAAAGGTCCGTCGATGTCGCCATCATTGTCGATGTCGGTCGGTGCGTAGGATTCGTCGATGATGATCTTGCCCGTCGCCGCGTTGGTGATCGAACCCGTCGTTCCCGCGCCGGCGAAGATTCCGGTGGCGTCGTCGGCGTCGCCGATCGCGATCGTGCCTTCGTTCGCGACCTTGTGGTTGCTGTCGATGGTCACGGCGGTGCCGCCGGTCGGCTTGATCGAACCGTCCTTGCCGATCCGGATGTCGTCGGCCGCGCCGGCGTTGACCGTGGAGGTCCGCACCGGGGTCGTCGTGGCGGTGCCGATCGTCGTTTCGGCATGAACGGGCGCCGCCGTCATGGCGGCAAGGCAGGTCGATGCCAGCAGGGTCTTGCGCATGGAAATCCTCTTTTGATCGCAGGGAATGTCCTCCCGGGACAATCGCAAGACGGAGCCGCCACGCCGCGGCCTTGAAACATATTTTCCGGACAGGCGTTCTCCATGCGAAAGTCGGGGGAGGGCTGATCACGCGGAACAGTTCATCGCGTAATTCCAAGCATCTATCCCGACGACACGCCGAAGCCGGCAACCTTCCGGAACGATTTCGGAATGGCGCACGTTGCGCTCCTCGATCTGCATGGAACGGCAGATTGAGCGCGGGGAGGACCATTTTTTCTCTCCGCCACGCAGTCAATTCAAGGAGAGATCATGCGTAAGAATGCGATTATGTCCGTCGTGGCGGCGAGTTTCCTCATTTCGCCGGTCGCCGTGTTCGCCCAGTCGACGGACACCCCGGACCCGACGGAAGAACCCGCTCCGGCGCCGACCGAAGAACCGGCCCCCGCGCCGGCACCGCAGCCCACCGAAGAGCCGGCGCCCGCCCCGACGGACGAGCCCGCACCCGCTCCGACCGAAGAGCCCGCACCGGCTCCGGGCCCGCAGGCCTGATCCAATCGGATCGGAAAAGAAGAAGGGCGGCCGGCGCGATCCGGTCGCCCTTTTTCTGTCCCATACCCCCTCTATAAGCTGTCCGGGGGGCCGGCCGAGCGAACGGCGGACGACCTCGACCTGCCCCACATATTTGTCGGGGACATTTCCGAGGGGGAAGGGGCATGACGAGGGGAAGCGACAGATCCGATCCGCTGGCGCCGCGGACGGGCCTTGCCGATCTGTCGCCGGCCTATTTCGGGCTGGTCATGGCCACCGGCATCGTCTCTCTCGCGGCCTCGATGATGGCGCATCCGAACATCGCCCGCGCGCTGTTCTATCTCAATATCGTGCAATATGCCGTGCTGTGCCTGCTGTATGCGGCGCGGGCGTGGCGCTATCCGCGCCGGTTCTTCGGCGACATGGTCGAACATCTGACCGGGCCGGGCTATTTCACGGCGGTCGCCGGCACCTGCATTCTGGCGAGCCAGTTCCTCATTCTCGACGGCAATGTCGCGGCGGGCAAGGCGCTGTGGCTGTTCGCTGCCATCCTCTGGCTTTGCCTGACCTACACGATCTTCACCGCCCTGACGGTGCGGCACAACAAGCCGACGCTCGACAAGGGGATCAGCGGAAGCTGGCTTCTGGCGGTGGTGGCGACCCAGGCGATCTCCGTTTCCAGCGCGCTGCTCGCCGCGCGCATCGGCCAGCCCTACCGGCTCGAGTTTAACCTGCTGGCGCTGTCGATGTGGCTGTGGGGCGGCATGCTCTATATCTGGATGATGTCGCTGATCTTCTATCGCTATGTCTTCTTTCATTTTTCGCCGGGCGACCTTGCGCCGCCCTATTGGATCAACATGGGCGCGATGGCGATCTCGACGCTGGCCGGCTCGCTACTCATCCTGAACGCGCCCCACGCGCCGTTTCTGACATCGCTGCTGCCGTTCCTGAAGGGGGTCACGGTGTTCTACTGGGCGACGGGAACCTGGTGGATCCCGATGCTGGTCCTGCTCAGCATCTGGCGGCACGGTTACGAGCGTTTCCCGCTGCGCTACGACCCGCTTTACTGGGGCGCGGTGTTTCCGCTCGGCATGTACGCGGCCAGCACATGGCAGATGAACCGGGCGATGGAACTCGATTTCCTGTTCGCGCTGCCCCGCGCCTTCTTCTGGATCGCCCTGACCGCGTGGACGATCACATTCTACGGCATGCTGCGCGCGCTGATACGCGGGGCGCGGCCGAGCCGGAGCTGATCCTTGCCGGCGGGGTCATATTGGCGGCAGGGCTTGTATCGAACTATTAGTCTAGTCGATTGAAATTAATGATATTTTATTCCATGCTTGAAATATCTCCCCACATTCCTCCCCACATTTTCGCGGCACTATCACCGATTCAGGTGGAACGCTCGCCAACGAACAGCGCGCTTCGTCCCGCCGCATGAGCACAACAGAACCATATCAAGGCCAGTGCCGCCATGCCCGGCAGAAAACCGCCGTTTTCGAGGTTATTGGCACTGTCCATTACGGAGCGGCACTGTTTCGGCTTTCTAAAATATGATGTGCAGACAACAACTTGGGATCTGTCCGCATGGGCGGACGGTGTCGTAGCTTTATATCTTGCCTTTCAGATAAATCCTTGAATCCGTGCCAATTCCCTTCGAGAATTCTCACTCGGCCTCACGAATCGCCTACGCAGGCCACCCGCCGCTATCGCGCAAATGGCCGACAGCGGACATTCGGCTTTTAGCGAACGGATTGGAAAAGCGGACCTGTCTATCTACCGCGTGAGCCGCGCTGATGTCGCCAAGAGCGCAGTTTCTCCGATCCCCGCGATTCTGCCGACCGCCCGCTCGGGAAAGCCGCACGCGAAATCTATGTCCCTGATCTGCGATTGGGCCCAGGCATCATTCCCGGGCTCGCCGAAGGCATCAAGATCCAGCCACGCGACTTCAGATGATCGGCTAGTGCCGGTCATGACCGCAGTACCGCGTCCAGCCGAACCTGTCACCCGGCTCTAACGCGGAGCGAGCTGAGATTCGACTGCCTGAAGCCGCGCGACGTTCGCCGCATCGAGACGGAAATGATTACGTATCTGCTCGATGCGCGTCCGGCAATAGCCGGCCATCCCCTCGATACCGGCAAGGACTTCCACCACGCGCAGAGCGGGCTCGACATTGCCGGGCTCGTGGCGGCTGAGCCGATCAAATACGTCCAGCGCGGCCTCGGTCGCATTGCACAACAACAGGCATTCAGCGACCGCGGCACCTTCCTCGGTCGAGCGCCCAGTCTCGATCAGTCCGAATGCAAATGCCTGCAGCAAAGTCTGTTTGGTCGCCGCGGCCTGCCCCTTCGGCTTCGTCGTGACGATGCAAAGCACCGCCTGGGCGAGCTGCCCACTGTAGAGCAGATCCTGCAGGGCGGCGTCGCGCGCCGGGTCGAGCGTGCCACCGAGCCGCGCCCGGGCCGCGACCAGCGCCGCGTCGGCGAACGCACGATATTCGGTATCGAACTTGCGGATGAATATCCCTGTGTCCTTGCCGAGAAACGCGCTGGCTAGAACAATTGGCGCGGCTACGTCCTCCGCCACGGGGATGTCGGATGTGATCTTGGCCTCCACCAATGGCCAGCCGATATGGCTTGGCCGCCCGTTCATGCGGGCCAGCCCTTCTTCGCGCAGATATATCCGCAACAGCACGGCGCGCGCGAGAAGCCGGTCCGGGCCCGTGGCGCTGACCAGGGCGCCCTCGACGATCGCGCGCGCATCTTCGAGCCACCACGGGGTGAGTATACCCAAGGCCTGGAGCAACGCCGCCGAAGGTGGTCGGCCGCTCGCCGAGTGATATTCGGCGAGGATGTCGGCGAGCTCTAGTGGAAAGCCGGGACAATTGGCGGCAAGCGCAAGGATGCCTTCCTCCTGCTCCCCATCCGCTGCCAGCAGCGCATCGCGAAGGAACAGGTGCGACGTGCGGATCGCGAGCCGATGGAAGCGCTTGCCGCTGCCGAATTCCTCGACGCGCTCGCGCGGCGTTGCCAGCGGGGCATGGGAAAAGGCGTCGCGGAAATAGTCGAGAACCGCAGCCGCAAAGGGGCTGGCCCCGCCTTCCCACCGCTCGAGCTGCTCCTGCATTTCCGCTTGTGCGTAGGTTGGCGCGGTGGTGGCGCCGACAATAATGTCAGGACGCGATCGATCGAACGGCGCGACCTTGGCCGGGTTCGCGAGCATCCCACCGACTTCATGCCCGTCCATCAGGTGGGTCTTGAGGAACTCGACTTGCCGGCATGTCTGGATGAACGCGGCTTCGAGCCGGGCGTAATGGCGTTCCGCGCCGGCGAGATCGAAGCTGTCGAGCTGTGCGAGCAGTGTCGAAAGCGGCACGGCCGGGTCGATTTCGAGATGTCCGCCGACGCGGTCCCGGACCTTTCGGATGGGGTCGATCGTCGTGTCGTCGCGGTTGCTAGCGACGAATGCCTGGATCGCCGTCGGCGATTTGCCCGCGGCCACAATCAAGGCGTCGAGGCCATCCATTTGCTGCGGCGCGCCAGCCGGGACCGGGCGCGTGATCAGGCAGTCGTGGAAGCTCACAATATCCGTGAGGATGCGGGCCTTGAGGATGCGCGCAATCGATATGTGCGGCTTGAACAGCGCGAAAAGCTCCCGCTCGGCGCGGATCCAGCGCCGAAGGAGCGCGAGCTGCCCCGCACGCTGGTGAACCGGCGTGCTGTTGAAGAGCGTTTGCGAATTTGCCCGAGCAAATGCCAGCGCGTCGGTCCCGAAAGTCACGGGGATTTCGACATCTCGCGCCAGATAGTCGAGGACCGACGCGGCCGCTGGCGAAGCGAGCGCCGCCGGCGTCGCGAAGGGCTGGTGACCCGGCACCCCCAGTTCGCCGAGCGAATCCCAGAGCTCGCGCGCGCCCTGCATGAAATACTCGATTTTCGACGCGTCGATCGATGCCCAGATATCGGTGCGCTCGATGAAATCGATGTCCTGCACATGCGCGCCGAGCTTGTGCCGGGTGAGCGCGAGATATTCGGAGAACGCGTCGGCGAACGCGTTCACGGTGCCCTTGAATTTGGCACTGGCCGGAGAGGCGGCCAGACTGTTGCGCAGCCGGCGAGCATGTTCGATGAAAGCAGGGATGCGGATCGCGACATGGCGCGAGAGCATCCGCGCCATGTCGGAGTCGGTGGCGTGGCTGGCGAGCGCCGCGGCGAGCACGAGCTCTTCCACCAGGAAGCGGAGCTTGTCGAGCCGGACGGAGATTGTTTGGGGCGGGGAGTTGAGTTGAGACAAGGGCAGCTTCTGAATCAAGGGACGAGGCGATGCCAAGATGGCGCTCGCGATGCGGATTTCCATGGGCGTGGTCGCCACCCCGGCGAAAAGCGTCGGGAACGCCGCTCGGACACGTCGTTCACCTCCTTTGCCGGGCGTTCAGGCTCGCGTCTCGAACGCGCCCGCTGATGCCCACCGATCCGACTCCGCCGGCGCCGGTGACGGCGTTCGACGACATCGCGCGGGATGGACAGGAGCCGGCAAGCCATCTGATCGGCGCATTCGACTATCTCAACGCCTCCGGACGGCCAGAGGCGGCGGCGGTGCGTGCATTGATCGACCAATGGCTCGCAGCGTATCCGGCGCCGAACCGGCCCGAGATGATCCGGCGCCTGCGCTCGCGCGATGATGTCCTGCACCGCAGCGCATTCTTCGAGCTGCTGCTGCACGCGTTGCTGATCCGTCAAGGCTTCACGATCGTCAAAATCGAGCCCCAGCTCGCCAATGGACGCGCGCCCGACTTTCTGGTCGAGCCACCCGATGGGCGCCGCTTCTACTTGGAAGCGACGCTGGCATCCGGAATGAACAATGTCTCCGCGGGTGCCGACCGACGCATGCGCGAGGCGCTGCAAGCGATCGACGACGTAGAGTCGCCGGATTTCTTTCTCCGCCTGCACAGCCGCGGAATGCCGACACAGCCGATCGCGACCAGTCGCCTTCGGCGCTCGGTGCAACGCTTCGTCGATAGCCTGGATTATGGAGAGGCGGTCGCACGTGCGGCAGCGCATCAATCGCCAGCGCCGATCTGGCAGCACGACGAGCATGGCGCCCACTTCATGATTCAACCGGTGCCGAAGCGGACGCCGCGTCCAGGCGGCCGCGCGATCGGGGGAAGAATGCTTCCCGGCGGCATCATCCACCCCGAGGTCGCGATCAAGTCCGCAGTCGAAGGCAAGGCAGGTCGGTACGGCAATATCGACCTTCCGCTTGTGATCGCCGTCAATGCGCTCGAGGAGTTCGCCGGCATCGACGATGCCATCGATGCGCTATTCGGCACAACCGGCGTCGTGATCCCCGAGAACGGCGAGCCGCGCCATGTCCGCAATGCGGACGGGGCGTGGCGGAATGCGGGCGGGCCGGTCTACACGCGGTCGAGCGCGGTCCTTTTCGTCGAGCGCCTCTCCGCCTGGGGTGTCGGCCAGCGTTCGTTGCGCCTCATCCTCAACCCTTGGGCGCGTAACCCGATCGCCGGCCTGCCGCTTGGTGTCGAGGTGAGGGAAGTCGTTGACGACAGGCTGCAGACACGGCCCGGACAATCGCTTCGCGAGATTTTCGGCTTGCCGGAAGGCTGGCCGGAATAGCGGCCGCGCGAGCAACGATTGACGACCGCCCCTTTCGACATCGTCACCCTGCACTTGATGCAGCGCTGGCGAATGACGAAGATTGCCGTCCCGAAACAATCGAATGGTGCGGACAAGAGCGGATGACGTTGGACGGCTTTCTCACGGTGCTGGCGCTGCTCGCGGCGATCTACGCTGTGCTGCCCGCGGTCCAGCGCTTTCGGCTCGAGCTCGCCTGGCGAGCACAGGGGCTGCTCGGGATCGTGGCCATCGTCGTCATCCTGGCGCTGGAAATCTATGAAGTCCGGCCCCCGGCCTGCCCTTCGATGCTGGGCGATATGTGTCGCTGGCTGATCCTGCCGGATGGTGAGGTCGGCGCATCCCGCAAGCTCGCCTTTCTTGTAGCGTTCGCGTGGCTGGTTCTTTCGGTCCTCGTCCACAATCGCTGGCGGCCCTCGCTTGGGACCATTCCCGCCATCGCCCAGCTTGCGACCGAGTTGCTCGACGAGGAGCAATTCGGGGACGCCCTCAAGCTGCTCGAGCCGAGAATGGATCTTCTGGCTCGGGCAAGCCGCCGGCAATGCTGGCCGCAACGCCTTCACGACTGGCTGGAGGAGTTTGGTCCCATCGACCCGGACTCGTTCGCCGCGATGGCGCGGCGCCCGGGCGAGCGCCGATTTTCCGGCGAGAGTTGGCCGATGTGGGCGGCTCGGCCGGTGCGGATGCTTGCGCGCGCGGCGCCCGAACACCGGCGCGCCGAAGTTGCCGCGAGCGACATGCTCCAGATCCTGTTCAATTCGACCAGGCTGCTCGACTATATCGCCGAGCGCAGACCCTATTTCGGCATCGCGCTCATCGGAAATGGGGCGTTTGGGGCGGCCGATTTCTGCGAGCGCTATCTTTCGCGGTTGATCGCTACGCCGGGCAGTGCGCTCTATCACGAGGTCGCCACCAACCTTACTTCCGAAGGCGTGGCCTTCGCCCTGCCCGCTCGCAACAGGCTGCTGCACTTCCTGTTCGCCGATGCCGAGTGCGCCTCGCAGCTTTCGGCATGGAAGGGAGTGGGCAACTATGTCGAACGCCTACTCGATGGCGAGGAGCGCCCCGACTATTGGAAATGGCTTAACGGCGATCAGGCATGGTTTGATGAAGAGCAGTTTCGCGACCCGGTTTTCGTCGGAATGCTGTTCTTCGACATCATGGTGCGCTCCGCCGCCCAGCAGGGCGTGCGAGGCCATATGTGGCTCTACTACCTGCGGCACTTCGCCCGCAGCCTGGAGGCCGGGTATGATTCGAGCGGCGAAGGCATCGACCGCGAGAAGGAATTCCCGGTTCGCGCCGCGCGGCTGCTCTATGAGCTGACCCAGATCCTCTGCGGCTGGGTCGAGCTCTTCGAGCAGCTGCCGGAAGATTCGATACACCGGCAGTTTCCGCAGCGGCGTGACTCGCCTGGCTCCATCCCCCACGCGGCCGCGATTACCCTAGCCGACGTGCTTGCGACCGTGGCCACTTCGGATAGGGTCGATCACGGCGTGGCCCTGACGCTACAGATCGTCATCCTGAGGGTCATCCGCGGCTTCCACGAGGATGGCGCCGAGCACTCGAAAATGCGCGCATGGCTTATCGAGGCACTGCTCGACGGCGGCGGGAGCGTAGACCGGAAGCGCTATTACAACCGGCTTGCCGATCTCTTCGCCGACACCGACTATATGCTGCGTGCCGAAGTCGAGGACTATGCGGCCGAGCTGCAGAAGCGGCTGGATTGACAGGGGACGGGATGCGCAGGCCTTTCGATACGAGCTGTTTTGCTAATCGCGTGCGCGGTACCGACCCGTTCGCCGGTACCCCTGCTGACACCGTCGAGGGCTTCCTCGCCTCGGCCGCAGTCCTGCTTCGAACGGAACTCTTTCAGCCGCTCCTGTCGGCCTATGATGCGATCCGCTTCGACACGATCAACGAAATCGTCGTCACCGCGCACGATGCCGCAGCGATGGAACTCGGTCGCCACGGCCTCTTCGAATATAGCCGCCGCGGCCTTCTCGACTGCGACCAATGCCATGCCGATGATGCGCTTCATTACCTCTCTCAAACCAGGGCACCGGCCGCCGATCGGCTGAGCCTGATCGAGCTCATGGTTCGAGCGGCGCAGGCCGTCGCAGGCTTCAACACGGGCGCTGTCGAGGGTCGGATCGAAAGCATGCTGCGTGCTCGCTGCGTCCGGCTGACCTTTCGCAACGGCCGCTTCGAGCCGAGCGACGGGCCCGCTGTTGAGCAGGAAGTCCACGATCCTTTCTGGGATCTCGTCGCGGACGGCAGTTGGGACAATGTGCGGGTGGATATGCGCACCGCGCTCTCGCTTCGCGATAGTGGCGGGCCCAATCCAGCGCTCTACGCCGCGCGTGCGCTCGAGAGCACGGTCAAGATCATCAGCGCGGAACGCGGCTGGCTCACCGGCAAGGAACGAGGGGCGGCGAACGTCATCGACACGCTTGTCAGCGCACGCAATGGCCGCTTCATCGAGCCATGGGAGGCCGAGATGCTCAAGCGGTTCTTCGCCGATGTTCGCAATCCGGACGCGCATGGCGCCGGCAGCGTGCCGCAACCGCAACTCACTCCCATTCAGACGGGCTGGGCGATCGAATTCTGCATGATATCGATCAAGAGCCTTTTGAAGCGCTTCTGATCAGCACCTCGCTACCACATCGCGGCCTATTACCCTTTCAACAAGCAAGCGCCTTCGCCAGTATCGGAATCAAGCTCCCGAATTTCGACCCCCGGCGGCACTAGGTGAGCGCAATCGGAGCGGTTGGGTATGCCAACTCTGCGTATTTTCTGACATTACTTCGCTTACAAGCGTCAATTTTCACGTTGGTAATCTGCCTCGAACGAGGGACCTTAAACGATGGAGCTAAACGAGCTTCCGCCAAAAAACGGAGTAACCCGGGCCTATTGCGAAACCTGTAGCGGTCCCCTCGACCTTATCTTCGCGCCATTTCGGGAGACAGTGTCTGGCGTCGAAATCGACATGGACGGCCTGCCGACGCTCGAATGCCCAGCGTGCGGCTGGCGAACACTTCCCGACCGGACGCGCTTTTCGATCATGCGTGCGCACGAGATGGCCTCGAACGAAGGCATCACAATCTTCAAAAGCAAGCGTAACAAGATCATCCACGATTTCGGTTTTACCGATGTTCCGTTTAACTATGATCCCGACGATTTCTATTATTACCCCGGTCTGTCAAACGGCGTTCAAAAGGGACCCCCGATCGGCGTCGAAGAGGGACCCCCTTTTCGGATAATATGATGCTGGTTTGTTGAAGATGGCCTTGCG
>NZ_MEFH01000080.1:0-29162 GCF_001725095.1 Sphingopyxis sp. SCN 67-31
GGTCCATCTTCGGCCGGTTCCATCTCGAAACCACCGCAGATGGGTCCCCGCCTTCGCGGGGACACACGATAAAGGACAGTCGCAAGATGAATCCCCACAGACCTTAGAGCGGCGTGCCATAAACCCGCAACGCCCCCATATCCGTTCGACACGAACGGGACGATGGGTCAGATTTAAGGCTCGATGCTCTAGCTGGCGATCGCTTCGTTCCGCTCGCCATGACGCCAGCGGTCAATCTGAGCGCATCGCGCTCTATGGTCTGTCGGGATTTGGCGTTCTGCGCGGTTTCTCCCATTCGTCACCCTGAACTTGTTTGGCGTTTGCACCCTTGAGACAGGGACGCTGGCGTTCCCCGGCGAAAGCCGGGGTCCATGCGAGGCAGCGCTGTGCCATCTGGACCCCGGCTTTGGAAGGGGATAATTGCGAACTTGTTTCAGAGCCTGCCCCGGACGCGATCCGGGGGTCCATGGTCTGCGCATGGCGGCATTTCGCGCTTCCGGGGCGCGCGCGCCGTCGGCGCGCCGCGCTCAGAGTCGCGAAAAACCAGCATTTTCGCCTCATCATCTTCGGAATGTCGATGGGACCTGACCCTGGACTCTGATGACTTTGGATTGACCCCCTTCGTCATTGCGAGCGGAGCGAAGCAATCCAGGGCGGTTTGCGCCAACTCTGGATTGCCGCGTCGCTTCGCTCCTCGCAATGACGATCCCAACTCATGTCATCATGCTCTAAGCAATTGCATATCGCGGCAGGAAGGCTTAACCGGCCCCCACCGACCGGATAGAGTCTGACAAGACGGGGCTGCAATATGGCTGGCAAGCAACCAGGCGCGCGACCGCGCGCACCGCACCTTCAGGTGTATAAATGGGGGCCGCACATGGCCACCTCGATCCTCCACCGCGTCAGCGGCGACGGGCTGGCGATCGTCGGCGCCTGCATGTTCCTCTGGTGGCTCGGGGCGCTCGCGGCGGGACCCGATGCCTATGCGGCCTTCATCGCCTGCGTCTGGCACGATCCCGATGGCGGCACCGTGCACCAGATCACCAACATCCTCGGCAAGGTCGTGCTGATCGGCCTGACCTGGGCCTTTTTCCAGCACCTCTTCTCGGGCCTGCGTCACCTGCTGCTCGACACGGGTGCGGGCTACGAGCTTCGGACGAACCGGCTCTGGTCGACGATCGTGATCGTCGCCGCGCCGCTCGCGACCGCCGCGACCTGGCTCTATCTCTGCAAGGAGGCGCTCAATGGGTAACGGAACGCCTCTCGGCCGCGTGCGCGGGCTCGGCGCCGCGCATCACGGCACCGGTCACTGGCTGCAGCAGCGCCTGACCGCGCTCGGCAACGTCCTGCTCGTCGGCTTCCTCTTCGTCTCGCTGCTGCGCCTGCCGCTCGGCGAGCATGGCGCGGTGCTGCGCTGGGCCGCCAATCCCACGGTCGCGCTGGCGCTCGCGCTGATGGTGGTCAGCGTCTTCTGGCACCTGCGGCTCGGCCTTCAGGTGCTGATCGAGGACTATGTGCATGGGGAGGCGACGCGGCTGCTCGCGCTCGTCGTCCTGAATTTCTATGCGATCGGCGGCGCCGCCTACGGCCTGTTCGCCATCGCCCGTATCGTTTTTGCCGGCGGAGCCGCCATGGGGGGGGCTGGGGCATGACCGACGCCTACAAGATCATCGACCACACTTACGACACCGTCGTCGTCGGCGCCGGCGGATCGGGCCTGCGAGCCACCATGGGCAGCGCGGAGGCCGGCCTCAGGACCGCGTGCATCACCAAGGTGTTCCCGACCCGCAGCCACACCGTCGCGGCGCAGGGCGGCATCGCCGCCAGCCTCGGCAACAACACGCCCGACCACTGGCAGTGGCACATGTACGACACCGTCAAGGGGTCGGACTGGCTGGGCGACCAGGACGCGATCGAATATATGGTGCGCGAGGCGCCGGCCGCGGTCTACGAACTCGAACATGCGGGCGTGCCGTTCAGCCGCAACGCCGACGGCACCATCTATCAGCGCCCGTTCGGCGGCCACATGCAGAATATGGGCGCCGGCCCGCCGGTGCAGCGCACCTGCGCCGCGGCCGACCGCACCGGCCACGCGATGCTCCACGCGCTTTATCAGCAGTCGCTGAAATATGACGCGGACTTCTTCGTCGAATATTTCGCGCTCGACCTGATCATGGAGGACGGCGCGTGCCGCGGCGTGATCGCGCTGTGCCTGGAGGACGGCAGCATCCACCGCTTCCGGTCGCAGGCGGTCGTGCTCGCGACCGGCGGCTATGGCCGCTGTTATTTCACCGCCACTTCGGCGCACACCTGCACCGGCGATGGCGGCGGCATGGTGCTGCGTGCCGGTATCGCGCTCCAGGACATGGAGTTCGTGCAGTTCCACCCGACCGGCATCTACGGCGCGGGCGTGCTGATCACCGAGGGCGCGCGCGGCGAGGGCGGCTATCTGACCAATAGCGAGGGCGAGCGCTTCATGGAGCGCTATGCCCCCTCGGCGAAGGACCTCGCGTCGCGCGACGTCGTGTCGCGGTCGATGGCGCTCGAAATCCGCGAGGGCCGCGGCGTCGGTCCGCACAACGACCATATCTATCTGCACCTCGATCACATCGATCCGAAGGTGCTGCACGAACGCCTGCCGGGCATCACCGAAAGCGGCAAGATCTTCGCGGGCGTCGACCTGACCCGCCAGCCGCTCCCCGTGGTGCCGACCGTCCATTACAATATGGGCGGCATTCCGACCAACTATCATGGCGAGGTGGTGACGCTGCGCGACGGCGATCCCGACGCGGTCGTCCCCGGCCTGTTCGCGGTCGGCGAAGCGGCGTGCGTGTCGGTCCACGGCGCCAACCGCCTCGGCTCGAACAGCCTGATCGACCTCGTCGTCTTCGGCCGCGCGACCGGCCATCGCCTCAGGGAACTGCTGAAGCCCGGTGCGGCGCAGGCGCCGCTGCCGCAGGACAGCGCCGATCTGGCGCTTGGCCGGCTCGACCATTTCCGCAATGCCAGCGGCGGCTCGCCGACGGCGCAGGTCCGGGTCGAGATGCAGCGCGCCATGTCGCAGCACGCGGCGGTGTTCCGCACCGACGAACTGATGGCCGAAGGCAAGGAGAAGCTGGCGCAGACCTATGCGCGGATGCAGGACATCCATGTCAGCGACCGCAGCCTGATCTGGAACACCGACCTCGTCGAAACGCTCGAGCTCGACAATCTGATCGCGCAGGCGACGGTGACGATGCATTCGGCGTTCAACCGCAAGGAAAGCCGCGGCGCCCACGCGCACGAGGATTTCCCGAACCGCGACGACGCGAACTGGATGAAGCACACGATCAGCTGGTTCGACGGCTGGGGCGGCAAGGGCGGCCAGGTGACGCTCGATTATCGCCCGGTCCACGAATATACGCTGTCCGACGACGTCGCCTATATCGAGCCGAAGGCGCGGGTGTATTGAGGAGGCGCGGGGAGGGCGGTTGGCGGATTGCAGGCAATCGCGCCACTCCCTGCGCTCAACCCTTCAGTTGCCTCGTTGCATCGCGCCGTTCGTGTAGTACGCGGATCACATCGACCTGCTCGTCGTCGATCAGGTAGAATATGAAATGATGTCCGCTCCGCGCCCGTCTCAGGCCCGGAAGCACGTCCGCCTCTTTCGGGTGGCGTAGTCCGTCCATCGCGAGGCGTTCGATGGCGCGGCGGATATCGCCGATATAGTGGCGGGCCTGCTCGATGCCCCATTGTTCGATGGTGTAGTCGGCGGCATTGTCGATATCGGCCTCCGCCGCGGGGCGGACGGTGATGTTACGCATCGCTTTCGGGGCCGAACTTTCGTTCCATGAAGCTGTCCCAGTCGAACGGGCGGGGCGGGCCACTGTCGATGCCCTTCTGGATTTCGCGCCGCAGGGCCTCGACGCGGTCGTCATACGCGATGTAGCGCCGCATCGCTTCGCGCACGACTTCGCTGGTTGTCGCAAACTGGCCCGATTCGACCTTGCGGCGGGCAAATTCGATAAAGGGTTCGCCAAGCGCGACCGATGTGTTCTTCGCTGCCATGACGGTCACGTTACCAAATTTTGGTAACCCCGTCCAGAATGGCGCTCCGGCCTATCCGCCCAGCAGGCCCCGGATCGGGTCGAGGTCGGAGAAGGGGCGGTCGACCTGCTGGCCCATCAGCCACAGCTTGTGGCAGGCGATGGCGAAGAACATCAGCGCGATGGTCCAGACGATGATCGTCTTGATCACCCGCCACCGCTTCTCCTCATAGGCGAGGCGGGCGCGTTCCTTGTGGTCGATGCCCAGGTCGCCCTCGAACTCGGCGACGAGCTGCGCGCGGCGGGTGCGCGAAATGTTCGCGATGCTCGCGGCATATGAGTCCCTCGTCGGACGGCGAGTTGCCATGCTTTTCTGCCCTGCGCACGATGGTCACGCTCCGGCAGGATAGGCGAGAGGCGCTGACAAAGGGTTAACGGACGGGGGCGACCGGCGACGGCCCGGCGGCTCAGCGCGCCGCAATGGCGACCAGCTTGATCCGCGCGCCCGCGCCGCGCACCAGGGTCAGGTCGCGGCGCGGCCGGTCCAGCGCGGCGGCGAGCAGGCGCAGCACCGCGTCGTTCGCGGCGCCGTCGGCGGGCGGGGCGGTGACGCGAAGCTGCACGACGCCGTCCGCCAGCTTCACCTCGTCGCGGCTGGCGCCGGGGGTGACGCGCACCTCCAGCCGCCCGGCGGGCGCGGCGAGCGTGTGCAGGGCGGCGGTCAGCGCGGGGTCGGGGCGGTATTTCAGATCGTCACGACCAGCTTGCCGACCGCGCTGCGGTCGCCGAGCCTGGCGATCGCCTTGCCGCCATCGGCCAGCGCGAAGGTTTCGGTGACGCGGGGCTTGATCTTGCCCTGCTCCCAAAGCTGGAACAGCCGCGCGATATTGGCGCGGTTGCGTTCGGGCTCGCGGGCGACGAACGCGCCCCAGAAGACGCCGGCGACGTCGCAGCTCTTGAGCAGCGTCAGGTTCAGCGGCAGGCGCGGAATGCCGGCGGGGAAGCCGACGACCAGATAGCGGCCCTCCCATGCGATCGAGCGCAGCGCGGGTTCGGCATAATCGCCCCCGACCGCGTCGTAGATGACGTTGGCGCCGTTCGGGCCGACGGCTTCCTTGAACGTGTTCGCCAGCGCCTTCGAGGCATCCTTGTCGAACGGCTGATAGCCATAGACGACCACCTCGTCGGCGCCCGCCTGCCGCGCGATCTCGGCCTTCGCCTCGCTCGATACGCCGGCGACGACCCGCGCGCCGAAGGCCTTGCCGAGTTCGACCGCCGCGATGCCGACCCCGCCCGAGGCGCCGAGAACGAGCAGCGTGTCGCCCTCCTTGATGTGGCCGCGGTCGACCAGCGCGTGGATGCTGGTGCCATAGGTCATCAGCAGCGCCGCGCCTTCGGTGAAGTCATGGCCTTCGGGCAGGTGATAGACATTGTGAACCCCGACCGCGACCGCTTCGGACATGCCGCCGTTGCCGCAACCGGCCAGAACGTGGTCGCCGACCTTGAATTCGGTCACGCCCTCGCCGACTTCGGCGACGATCCCCGCCACCTCGCCGCCGGGCGCGAAGGGGCGTTCGGGACGGAACTGATATTTATCCTCGATGATCAGCACGTCGGGGAAATTGACCGCACAGGCCTTCACGTCGATGACGATCTGGCCCTTGCCGGCGGTGGGGCGCGGCAGATCGCCGAGCACGAGCGTTTCGGGACCGCCGGTGGCGGTCGACAAGAGAGCCTTCATCCTCATCATCTCCTCTGCTTTATCTTTATCGGGCGTCGATCGTCGCGGGGCGCAGCCACGGACGATCTTCGGCCAGTCTTTGCTCATAGATATCGATCGCGGCGCCGCTCTTTTCGGTCAACGAGATTTCGTCGAGGCCGTGGAGCAGGCACATCTTGCGAAACGGGTCGATGTCGAAAGAAAAGCGGTCCTGAAAGGGCGTCGTCACCGTCTGCGTGTCGAGGTCGACGTGCACCGGGTCGGTCGCGGCGACCTCCATCAGCCGGTCGATCGCCGGCTGGGGCAGCACGACTGGAAGGATGCCGTTCTTGACCGCATTGCCCGAGAAGATGTCCGAATAGGACGGCGCGATGACGACGCGGATGCCCAGGTCGCCGAGCGCCCAGGCGGCATGCTCGCGGCTCGACCCGCATCCGAAATTGTCGCCCGCGATCAGGATCGGCGCGCCCTTGTATTCGAGACGGTCGAACAGATTGTCGGGGTCGGCGCGCAGCGTCTCGAACGCGCCGCGCCCCATGCCCTCGCGACTGGTGGTCTTCAGCCAGTGCGCCGGGATGATGACGTCGGTATCGACATTCTTGAGCCCCAGCGGAATCGCACGGCCCTCGACCTTGTCCAGCGGAGTCATGCATGACCTCCAGCGGCAGCGCCGATTTGGTTCACGCGAAGACGCGAAGACGCGAAGGCCGTATGATTGTTGACGATACGGCGGATTCCTTCCTTGAAGGTTGCGCCGCCGAAATTCATCAGCAGCCCGACGGGCTGCTGCATCAAGCGTAGATAGGTCAACATTTGTTTCCCATGTGCCTTGGACAAGGCTTCGACAGATTTGATCTCGACGATCAACTGGTCTTCCACCAACAGATCGATACGAAAACCGTCGGCAAAATGCATTCCGTCAAACGTGAAACTGACGGGTTTCTGCCGCTCGACCTTCAAACCCGCCCGAGCGAGGCTGGCGGCGAGCACTTGTTCGTATACCGTTTCAAGCAGACCGGGTCCCAGATCGCAATGGATATGAAATCCGCAATCGATCGCCTGTGCCGCGATGGCTTCCACATCAGCCATGGGTGCGGCCTTTCTCCCTTCGCGTCTTCGCGTCTTCGCGTGAACCCGAATGGGACCGCCCTGTCATCGCATCAACTCCCTGACGTCGGTGAGCCTGCCCGTCACCGCCGCCGCCGCCGCCATCGCCGGGCTGACCAGATGCGTGCGCGCGCCCGGGCCCTGACGGCCGACGAAATTGCGGTTGCTGGTCGATGCGCAGCGCTCGCCGGCGGGTACCTTGTCGGGATTCATCGCGAGGCAGGCCGAACAGCCCGGCTCGCGCCATTCGAGCCCCGCGTCGAGGAAGATGCGGTCGAGCCCCTCGGCCTCGGCCTGCGCTTTCACCAGCCCCGATCCGGGGACGACGATCGCCCATTTGACATTGTCGGCCTTGGTGCGGCCCTTGATGACCGCGGCGGCGGCGCGCATGTCCTCGATGCGGCTGTTGGTGCAACTGCCGATGAAGATATTCTCGATGGGCACGTCCTGCATGCGGGTGCCGGGTTCGAGCCCCATATAGGCGAGGCTCTTGGCGGCGGCGGCCTGCTTCGACGGATCGGCGAAGCTCGCCGGGTCGGGAACGATGCCGGTGATCGGCACGACGTCCTCGGGGCTGGTGCCCCAGGTGACGCTCGGCGCGATGTCCGCCGCATCGATCACGACGACCTTGTCGTAGGCCGCGCCCGGATCGGTCGCGAGGCTCTTCCAATATTCGACCGCCGCATCCCAGTCGGCGCCCTTCGGTGCATAGGGGCGGCCCTTCAGATAGGCGAAGGTCGTCTCGTCGGGCGCGATCAGCCCGGCGCGCGCGCCGCCCTCGATCGCCATGTTGCTGATCGTCAGCCGGCCCTCGATCGACAGCGCGCGGATCGCGCTGCCGGTATATTCGATGACGTGGCCGGTGCCGCCCGCGGCGCCGATCGTGCCGGTGATGTGGAGGATGATGTCCTTGGCGCTGACGCCGGGGCCGACCTCGCCCTCGACGCGCACCTCCATCGTCTTCGACGGCTGGAGCAGCAGCGTCTGGGTCGCGAGCACATGCTCGACCTCGCTCGTCCCGATGCCGAAGGCGAGCGCGCCGATGCCGCCGTGGCACGCGGTATGGCTGTCGCCGCAGACGATCGTCGTGCCGGGCAGCGAGAAGCCTTGCTCGGGCCCGACGACATGGACGATGCCCTGCTCGGGCGCGACCGCGTCGATGTAGCGGATGCCGAACTCGGGCGCGTTCTTCTCCAGCGCGGCGAGCTGCGCCGCGCTCTCGGGGTCGGCGATCGGCAGGCGGTGACCGGCCGCGTCCCTGCGGGCGGTCGTCGGCAGATTGTGGTCGGGAACCGCGAGCGTCAGGTCGGGCCGCCGCACCTTGCGCCCCGCGGCCCGAAGCCCGGCGAAGGCCTGCGGACTGGTGACTTCATGGACGAGGTGGCGGTCGATGAAGATCAGGCAGGTACCGTCGGGGCGCCGTTCGACGACATGCGCATCCCAGATTTTCTCATAAAGCGTGCGGGGCCGAGTCATGCGGATCACTTAAGCCGCTCGCGCAAGTTTGCAAGCGAACGGCGGTCGGAAAACGCAATTTCCGGTCGCGCTTATCGTCACCCCTGCTTGGGGGGAGGGGCGAGACCGGGCGATCTTGCAGCGGCGATGCGTGCTGGAGTGTTTTCAGGTCAGGTGGAATCACCTGACGAGTCGGAAAACACGGCAAAACAAGAATTTGGAGCGTCATGACGTTGGATTGACCCGCTTCGTCATTGCGACCCCGGACCTGATCCGGGGGAAGCAATCCAGGGCGGTTTACGAGACTCTGGATTGCCGCGCGGCTTCGCCGCTCGCGGGTGACGAACCCAGCCGATGTCATTATGCTAAGGCGTGTGGGGGTTCAGAGTTTATCGCCGCGATATTGTATAAAGCCGTGTTCCCCCGCGAAGGCGGGGGTCCGTCTTCGGCCGGTTCCATCTCGAAACCACCGCAGATGGGTCCCCGCCTTCGCGGGGACACACGATAAAGGACAGTTGCAAGATGAACCCCCACAGACCTTAGGACAGATCGACATTCAGCTCTGGCGGCCTGCAAATGGCGGCCTTTCGCGCTTCCGGTGCTCACGTGCCATCAGCACGCTGCGCTCCGGGTCCCGAAAAACCACCATTTTGACCTGTGGTCGTCTTCGACTCCGGCTCGCCATCCTCTGAATGTCGATCCGCCCTAGCCTTTCGGCGGCTCGGCGATCGCAGCCCGGACCGCGCCGCCCCGTGCCGGGGGCAGTTCACTGAGGTCGAGCCAGCGCGTCCCCTCCCGCTTGTGGTAGCTGTCGATCGCGGCGAAGGGGATGCGGAACGGGAATCCCCAATCGCTGTTCCACAGGGCGACGACGCCGGTCCGCGTCGCCGGTTCGAAGATCATCGTCGCGCGATAGCCCGCGACCGCTCCCGAATGGCCTTCGAGCCGGTGGCCGTCGTAGGTGAAGCTCCGCCAGCCGAGGCCATAGGCCGCGTCGGCGGTGGCCTGACGCAGCGCGCCGCCATAGAGCCGCCCCGTGCCGACGCGCGGGCGATGGGCCATCTGCAACACCGCCTCCGGCAGCACGTCCGGACGGCTTCCCATCATCGCCTGCATCCATGCGGCGAAGTCGACGATGTCGCTTTCGACGCCCGCCGCGGCGGGAACGCGCCAATAGGCTTCCTTGACCGGCAGGACATGCGCGCCGCGGTGCGGCCGGGCCCAGTCCCTGGCCTCCGTCAGCCGCTTCATTCCGTAGCCCGCGCTGACCATGCCGAGCGGCAGGAAGAGACGATGCTCGACCGTGTCGGGGAAAGCCCGGTTCGCGGCCTTGGCCAATATCTCGTTCGCGCCGTCGAAGGCGACGTTCTGATAGCTGTGGCAGGTGCCCGGTTCGCATTGCAGCGGAGCGCCGGCCAGGCTCGCGCGGAGCAGCGCGGGGTCCTGCCCTTCCTCCAGCTTCTCGTCATAGGCGTTCTTGGTGAGGCCGGTGCGCTGGGACAGCAGGTCGGCGAGCGTTATCCGCGCTTCGGCGGCGTCCGGTAGACGCAGCGACGTGCGCCAGTCGGCGACCGGGCGATCGAGGTCGACTGTGCCGTCGCGCGCCAGCGCCGCCGCCAGGGCACCGGTCGCGGTCTTGGAAACCGAGGCCCAGCGGAACAGCGTATGCGGCGTGACCGGCGCGCCCGTCGACTTGTCGGCGACGCCATAGGCGCGGACGAAGCGCAATTCGCCGTCTTCGACCACCGCCACCGCCAGCCCGGCCATTTCGGGCCGCTGCGAGAGCGCGGAAAGTTGCTCGTCGAACGTGCGATAGTCGATCCGGCCGCGCCATTCCGCCGGCGTGTCGGGCAGCTTTTCCGGACCCCGCATCGGGATCGCAACACTGGCAAGGCCGTGGTCGCCGCCGGACACGCGAAAGCCGAGCCAGCCGGCAAAGCCGAACGCGGCGATCGCGATCAGGGCGAGGAAAAGGCGCGACGCGGCCTTGTGGTTAGATGGCGACCTCATATGCGGCGGTGGTCTTAGCCGCGACTTCCTCCGCCGTCACCCCCGGCGCGAGTTCGACCAGCCGGAACGGGCTGTCATGGTCGTCGCGCCTGAAGACGGCAAGGTCGGTGACGATCATGTCGACGACATTCTTGCCGGTCAGCGGCAGCGTGCACGCCGGGATGAACTTGGCGCTGCCGTCCTTGGCATTATGCTCCATGACGACGATGATCTTCTTGACCCCCGCGACCAGATCCATCGCGCCGCCCATGCCCTTGATCATCTTGCCGGGCACCATCCAGTTGGCGAGGTCGCCGGTCTCCGACACCTCCATGCCGCCCAGCACCGCAAGGTCGATATGGCCGCCGCGGATCATCGCGAAGCTCTGCTCCGACCCGAAATAGACGGTCTGCGGCAGTTCGCTGATCGTCTGCTTGCCCGCGTTGATCAGGTCGGGGTCCTCGTCGCCCTCGAACGGGAAGGGGCCGATGCCGAGCATGCCGTTTTCCGATTGCAGCGTCACCTCGACGCCTTCGGGAACATGGTTGGCGACCAGCGTCGGGATGCCGATGCCGAGGTTGACGTAGAAGCCGTCGCGCAATTCCCGCGCGGCGCGCGCCGCCATGTCGTCGCGGGTCCAGCCCTTGGTTGCTTCGGCCATTATTTCGGCTCCCATTGCTTGTCGGAGGGGAAGATGTCGGCAAAGCCGCCGCGGATCGACGGGCCGTAGACGGGGTTGGACAGCAGGAACCAGCCCTGGCCCCACAAGGCGGCGATCGGGCTGCTGGTCGCCAGCGTCTTGCGGTCGGCGACCGAAAGGCCCGGCGCATTGAACGCCTGTGCGAAATCGCCGAGCTGGTCGCCGCCCATCGCGATCACGCACCAGCGCGCCGCGATCTGCGCCCGGCGCCCGTCCTTGCTCGCGCCGTCGGGGGTGTCGCCCATCAGGAACAGCGTCTCGCCGTGCCGGAATTCTCCGAGGCCCGCGGCGCGCAGCGCCTTTTCGGTGCCCTGCGCGTTGGCCGCGGTGCGGTTGGTGTTGACGATGATCGTCACGCCCGCGGCGCGCATCGCCGCCAGCGCGTCGACGACGCCGGGCATCGCGATCGCCTTGCCGGCGCCGGTCTTTTCCCACTGGTCCCAGATGGCGGGGTCGAAATCCTTGTGCTGCTCGGCCATGTAGCGCATCGCGCCGATGTTCCAGATCAGCGTCTCGTCGGCGTCGAACACCGCGGCGGGCGGCTTGTCGCCGCAGGCGTCGAAGCGCGGGGCGGCGGGCGTCGATCCTTCGGCTAGCACGAGCTGGCGGCGGGGAACCGCCGAAAGCACGGCGTTCCTGACATAGGCGGCGAGCGCGCGATAGACCTGCGCCGACGCGACCGCGCCTTCCGCCGATCCGTACAGCCATTGCTGGCCCGTCGGCGGCGAGGCGGGAGTCGGCTTTTCACCGATCTGCGAGGCGACGACCTCGTCGCTCAGCGCCTTCGGAGCGGTGGTTGCGGTGGTCGACGCACATCCCGCGAGCAGCAGGCCCGCCGCGAGGGACAGGGCGCGCATCACGCCGCCCCGGCGGTTTCGGGACGCGGGCGGACGGTGCGGAACTCGATCTTCTTGTCGTAGGGCGCGCCGCAGATCAGCCGCTTCACATAGATGCCGGGCAGATGGATGGCGTCGGGGTCGAGGCTGCCGACCGGCACGATCTCCTCGACCTCGGCGACGCAGACCTTCGCGGCGGTCGCCATCGGCTGGTTGAAGTTGCGCGCGGTCTTGCGGAAGATCAGGTTGCCGCTCTCGTCGGCCTTCCACCCCTTGATGATCGCGAGGTCGGCGAAGATGCCGCGTTCGAGGATATAATCCTGGCCGTCGAAGCTCTTGACCTCCTTGCCCTTGGCGACCTGCGTGCCGACGCCGGTCCTGGTATAGAAGCCCGGAATGCCCGCGCCGCCGGCGCGGCAGCGTTCGGCGAGCGTGCCCTGCGGACAGAATTCGACCTCCAGTTCGCCCGCCAGATATTGCCGTTCGAACTCCTTGTTCTCGCCGACATAGGAGGAGATCATCTTCCCGATCTGCCGCGTGCGGAGCAGCTTGCCGAGCCCTTCGCCGTCGATGCCGGCGTTGTTGCTCGCGATGGTGAGGTTCCTGACCCCCGAATCGCGGATCGCGTCGATCAGCCGTTCGGGGATGCCGCACAGCCCGAAACCGCCCGCGCAAATCTGCATGCCGTCGAACAGAAGCCCGTCGAGCGCAGCCGCGGCGTCGGGGTATCGCTTGTTCACCATGTGATGGGGCTCCTTTGCAAGTCGGCGCGACTCTGGCGTATCTCAATCATCAATTCTAATCATAGTGTTTTTCGGTTATTCATAAACAATGTCGATCAATCGCATTGCCATCTACCATCTCGAAACGCTGCTGTGGATCGACCGGCTCGGCACCTTTTCGGCGGCGGCGGAGCGCCTCAATACCACCCAGCCGGCGGTGTCGGCGCGCATGCGCGAGCTCGAGCAGCGGCTGGGGTCGTCGCTGTTCCGCCGCGACGGGCGCGGCATGTCGCTGACCCCGGCGGGGCGCAAGCTGGTGCGCGACTGCGAGCCGCTGCTGCGCGACATGGAGCAGGCGCTGCTCGGCAGCGGCGGCTTTGCCGAGGCGAGCGGGGTGGTGCGGATCGGGGCGGGGGAAATCGCGGCGGCGAGCTGCCTGCCGGCCTTTGTCGCGGCGATGAAGGCGGACATGCCGCACGTCGGGCTGGAGATAGAGATCGACCTGACCGCCAACCTGATCCAGCAATTGCTGACCGGGCGCACCGACATGGCCTTCGCCGCCGGGCCGGTCGCGCACCCCGCGCTCCGGACCAGCCCGATCGGCCCGGTCGCGCTGGTCTGGCTGGCCAGCCCGCGGGTGGCGTCGGCCTTTGGCGACGGCGGCGACTCGTCGGTGCCGATCTGGTCGCTCGCCAGCCATTCGCCGATCCACGGTCGGATGCGCGAGGCGATCGCCGCGTCGCGCGTGGCGCAGAAATCGCTCAACCTGTGCAACAATGCGCGGATGATGATCGACATCGCCAAGGCGCACGGCGGCGTCGGCATCTTCCCCGAACCGATGGTCCGCGCGGAAATGGCGCGCGGCGCGCTGGTCGAGCTTTCGGGGATGCCGGCGCTCGCGCCGATCGAATTCCATGTCGCGATGCGCGTCGTCGATACCGAACCGGTGCTGCTGCGCCTCTTCGACGAGGCGAGCCGGCTTCGCGTCGCACAGATTGACGCCGGTCAATGAACCCGGGCGGCCCGCCGTGCATTGATCGATCATCAGGGCAGTCGAAGGAGATCCGCGATGCGTTCGATTCTGGTTCACGCCGATCATGATGCCGCGTTCGAGGGGCGCTTGCAGGTCGCACTCGACCTCGCGCGCCGGTTCGAAGGGCATGTCACGCTGATGATTGCGACGCCGTTGCAGCAGTTCGTCAGCTTCGATCCCTTCGGCGGCACCTATTTCGCGGCCGAGGCATTGGCTCGGGCGCAGGCCGACGATCTGGCGCTCGAAGACCGGCTTGCCGACCGGCTCGGCAAGGAGGACGTGCCGTGGGACATCGAGATGGCCGACGGCGACATCGTCGGCGCGCTCGCCGGGGCCGCCACGCTGGCCGACCTGGCGGTCGTCAGCCTGCCCGGCGAGGCGCGCGACGGACGCGGCGCGCCGTCGATGCTGGCGGGCGACCTGGCGCTGAGCACGCCCGCCCCCGTCCTCGCGCTGCCGCAGGGCGCGAAGGCGATCGACCATGATGCGCCCGTACTGGTGGCGTGGAACGGCAGCCCCCAGGCCGCCGCGGCGTTGCGGGCCGCGCTGCCGCTGTTGCGCGATGGCCGGCCGGTGATGCTCGTCGCCGTCGGCCAGGATGACGGCGCCTTCCCGGGCACCGACGCGCTGCGCTATCTGTCGCGCCACGACATCCACGCCGAACTGACGCTGGTCGACCGCGGCACGGCGACGGTCGAGGAACGGCTGGAGGAACAGGCCGTCGCGCTCGGCGCCGGGCTGATCGTCATGGGCGCCTTCGGCAAGAGCCGGCTGCGCGAAACGCTGTTCGGCGGCACGACCCAATATCTGGTCACCAAGGGGCGCTTCCCGCTGCTGCTCGCGCATTAAGGGGACGTGCATTAAATCTGAACCATCTGTCCGTTCGTGTCGAGCAAAGTCGAGACACCCATCGGTCTTGCGCCATGACGATGGGTGTCTCGACTTCGCTCGACACGAACGGAATGGAGCGTTGGAGATTAACGGCTCGCCGCTCTAAGGGGGACTCGCTTCCGAATGAACGGTCCCGTGCTCCCGCGAAGGCGGGGACACGGCAGCTTTCATTGGGGGTTGGCGGCCGCCGCTACGCCAGTTCCATCCCCAGTGCGGCCGACAGGTCGGCGAGCGCCTGTTCGCCGCTCGTCACCTTGATCGCGTGCATGCCGAGCCCGGCGGCGGGCTTGCAGTTGATCCCGAGGTCGTCGAGGTAGACGCACGCGGTCGGCGTGACGTCCAGCGCCTCGCATATCATCCGATAGATGCGGGGGTCGGGTTTGCGTACCCCGACCTTGCTCGATTCGATCACATGGTCGAATCGCGCCATGATCGCGGCCACCTCGCGCGCCATTTCCTCGCTGCGCGCCATGCCCGCGCCCCGACCCGACGGCACATTGTTGGTGATGCAGCCGATGGCGATGCCGCTTGCCTTGAGTGTATCGAGCGCCGCGACCATCGCGGGGCGCACCGCACCCGCGAGCACGGCCAGCACCGCTTCGCCCTCCAGCGCGTGGCCGAAGCGGCTCGCCTCCTCTGCGAAAAGGCGGTCGAAGGTCGCGGCTTCGATCTCGGCGCGCTCGAACTTCGCCCAGGCGTTGCCGTCGGGATCGGCGGCGTTGACGCGGCGCACGAAATCGCGCGGCAGACCGCGTTCGTCCTCCAGCCGGTTGAAGGCTTCGAAGGGGGAGGCGGTGATGACGCCGCCGAAGTCGAAGATGACATGCGTGTATCGGGACATGGCGTCGCCATGCCGCGCGGTGGCGGCCGAACGCAAGCGAATTTGGCCGCCTTTCCGGCGCGTCCGCAACCTGCCGTTACGGCAGCGGTAGCCGCTTGGCATAATCCCTTTCGGGCAAGCGGAGCGTGTTCCCCGGCGAAAGCCGGGGTCCACGCGGGGCAGCGCCAAGCCATCTGGACCCCGGCTTTCGCCGGGGAACACGCCCGCTGGAAAGCGATAATCGCCGAACCGCGTCAGGGGGTGACGAGAATCCCCGCCTTCGGATCGGCCTTGCCCGACAGCATCTCGCGATAGGCGTCGAGCGCCGCCTCGCCGCCGGCGCGGCGATCGATGCGGGCGAGGCGCGGCGCGATGGCCATGAACCCCAGCCACGCCCCGGCCATCCGCTCGGCAAAGGCCGCGCCGCCCCAGTCGGCGACGCGCTTCTGCACGCGGCCGGGCGCGAAGAAACCCTGCCGTTCGGGGCCGGGCAGCGCGGATTGCCCCGCGTCGGCGTCCCAATGCGACTTGCCGACGATGATCGAAGCCTTCAGCCGGTCGCCGAAATGACTGTGGACCGCGCGCGTCACCGCGCCATTGCCCGCCATGTCGACCAGCGCCGACGGCGTCGCGGGGTTCAGCGTCAATATGTCGTCATAGGCGATCACGCGGTCGTAGATGCCCTGTGCGGACAGATCGGCGACATTCGCCTTGCTGGTGAGCCCGACCGTTTCGGGGCGCGGTCCCTGCCGCTGCGCCAGCGAGAAGCCGAGGCCGAGCGCGGTCTTGCTCGACGCGCTGGCGATCAATATCTGCGCGGCGCCATAATCGCCTTCGTCCTCGAACTGGTCGGCGATCAGCCATCCGGTCAGGAACAGCGGCCGGAACACCGGCCAATAATCATGGTGCTCGGCGCGGTGATCGCCCAAAGCCTCGATCCGCTGATAATGATTGTAGACCGGGGGCAGGGTGGTGCGGCGCGGCGTCACGTCGGTGAACCCCCCGGGGCCGACGGCGCCGGCGGCCAGCACGGCATGGCTCGCCATCGGGTAATAGCCATAGAAGCGGTCGCCGGCCGCGATGCCGTCGGCAGTGCTCTCGACCACGGTCGCGAAACCCCACACCGGCAAGCGGCCGGGGCGGTTGCGTTCGGCGAAGAAATCCCAATAGCCCTGGTCGTTTCCGAACAGGCCCGATGGATGGCCGAACACCGCATAGGTGATGTTGTTCGCGGTCATCGCATAGCTGTCGATGCGGACGCGGACCTGCCCCGGGGACAACGGTGCCGCGGGATCGGGGACCAGCTTCGCCCGTGTGATGTCGCTGCGATCGATGTCGATCGCCCAGCCGTCGCTCATCGCTTCGTCTCCTCTGCTTGCCTGCCGCGCGGATTTGGCCGATACTCTTGCAGATGCCGACAGGACAGACAATCGCGGTCAAGCGAATCTATGCGCCGCCCGACGACGGCGACGGCGCGCGCTTCCTGGTCGATCGGCTCTGGCCGCGCGGCGTGTCGAAGGAAAAGGCGGATCTGACCGCGTGGCTCAAGGCGCTGGCGCCGAGCGACGCGCTGCGCGACCAGTTCCATCACGCCGCCGCGCAATCGGATGCCGCATGGCATGCGTTCCGCAACGCCTATTTCGCCGCGCTCGATGCCGGCGGGGACGAGGTGGCGGCCGCGCTTGCGGAGATCGACGCGGCGGCGAAGAAGGGCCCCGTCACCCTGCTCTTCGCGGCGAAGGACGAAGCGCACAACAACGCGGTCGCGCTGCGCGAATGGCTAGAGCGGCGGTAGGGTCTTAGGTCACAGACCTAGAGCGGCGTGCATGAAATCTGAAACGCCTTCTCGTCCGTTCGTGCTGAGCTTGTCGAAGCACCGTCCTTCTTCTTACGGCCTCAAAAGAAAGGACGGCCCTTCGACAAGCTCAGGGCAAACGGTGCAGATTTATGGCTCGCCGCTCTAGATCAGCCCGCGCCGAACAGCGATCCGATCGCGATGGTCAGAGCCATTGCGCAGGCGCCCCAGAAGGTCACGCGCGTCACCGCCCGCCGCATCGGCGCTCGCCCGATCCGCGCCCCGAGCGCGCCGAGCAGCGCAAGGGAGGCCAGCGACGCGCCCGACACGGTCCACGGCAGCGACGACCCCGAATCGAGCAGCACGACGAGCAGTGGCAGCGCGGCGCCGATCGCGAAGCTGGCGGCCGATGCGGCGGCCGCCTCGATCGGCCGCGCCTGTGCCGCTTCGGTCAGTCCCAGTTCGTCGCGCAAATGGCTGTCGAGCGCGTTGTGCGCGGTCAACTGCTCCGCGACCGCTTCGGCAAGCGCGCGGTCGAGACCGCGGTGCTGATAGATTTGCGTCAGTTCCTCCAGCTCATGGTCGGGATTGGCCGCGAGTTCGCGCGTCTCGATCGCGATATCGGCCCGTTCCGCGTCGCGTTGCGAACTGACCGAGACATATTCGCCCGCCGCCATCGACATCGCGCCCGCCACCAGCCCGGCGACGCCGGTGGTCAGGATCGTCGCCGGGGTGGTGCCCGCCGCCGCGACCCCGGCGATCAGGCTGGCGGTCGATACGATGCCGTCGTTCGCGCCCAGAATCGCGGCACGCAGCCAGCCGATGCGGCCGACGGCATGCGTCTCGTGGTGCATGGATGGCATCCTTCGGTTCAATAGCGCAGCTTCAGCCCCGGCCGCGCCCACCGCGTCTTCACCAGCCGCCCGGTTCCCGACAGGGTCAGATAGGCGTCCTGCATGTCGGCGCCGCCAAAGGCGATGTTGGTGGTGAAGATGTCGTCGGTGGCGACGAATTCGACCAGTTCGCCTTCGGGCGACACGACGCTGATCCCGCACTCGCCGATCGTCGCGACGCAGATGTTGCCGTTCGCCTCCATCGCCAGGCTGTCGAAGAATTTATAGCCGGCGGGGCGATAGAGCGGGATGCCGGGTCCGCCCGGTCCCGCGTCGGGGGCGACCTTGCCGGGGGCGACGATGTTGAACTGGGTCAGGCGGCAGGTATAGGTTTCGGCGGCATAGAGCTTCGTCCCGTCGGGCGAGAGGCCGACGCCGTTGGGATTGTTCGACGGAAAGATCACCTCTTCGATGAAGCTGCCGTCGGCCTTGGCATAGAAGATGCCGACGATGTCGTGGCAGCGCTTTGCATAATCGACCTTGCCATGGTCGGTGAACCAGAAGCCGCCCCCATTTTCCCGGCTCGCGTCGAACATGATGTCGTTGGGACCGCGCAGCGTGACGCCGTGATCGCCGGTCCGGTACAGCAGCTCGACCGCGCCGGTTTCGATGTCGATGCGTTCGATCCGGCCGCCCGAATAGTCGTCGGCGATGCCGTGCGGGGTCAGATAGCCGTCCATTTCGACATAGTTGAAGCCGCCGTTGTTGCAGCAATAGAGCTTGCCGTCGGGGCCGATCGCCAGGCCGTTCGGACCGCCGCCGGGGACCGCGATCACCTCCTTGCGGCCGCCGGGCCAGCAACGGGTGATCCGCCGCGCCTCGATCTCGGTGACGATCACGCTGCCGTCGTCCATCACCACCGGCGCTTCCGGAAAGCGCAATCCGTCGGCGATCAGTTCGAACTCGGCCATCCCTCTCTCCCTTGCTCTCGTGGTCCTGCTGTGCTTTGCGCCCATAATGCCTGTCCGCACGCTCTTCGCCACACATTTCTATGAAGCCGACATCGGGACGCCCGACCTGCTCGAGGAGCTGGAGCAAAGCTGCCGGTTGCTCGCCGAAGAGGACGGCGCGGGGCGCGGCTGGAGCCGCGCGCACGGCTACCGCGGCTATACCAGCTATGCGAGCCTCGACGATCTGCCGCAGCGCGACCCCGCCTTCGCCGACCTCAAGCGCCTGCTCGACCGCGAGGTGAAGGCGTTCGCCCGCGCCTGCCACTTCGACCTCGCGAAGCCGCTGCGCCTCGACAGCCTGTGGGTCAACGTGCTCAAGCCCGGCGGCACGCACAGCGGGCATATCCATCCGCACAGCGTCGTCTCGGGCACCTTCTACGTCACCGTTCCGGCGGGGTCGGGCGCGCTCAAGCTGGAGGACCCGCGGCTGCCGATGCTGATGGCGGCGCCGGGGCGGACCGACGATGCGCCCGAACATCTGCATCCCTTCATCTATGCCGAACCGGCGCCGGGACGCATTTTCCTGTGGGAAAGCTGGCTGCGGCACGAAGTGGTGGCGAATGCCGCGAAAAGCGAACGGATTAGTATCAGCTTCAACTATCGCTGATCCGTTCCTATATGGGCGGCGCCTACTGAACCATCTTCCCCATCCCGTTCGCGTCGAGCGAAGTCGAGAGGCCTCTCGACCCCGTGCCGCGCCATGAGCACCGCGATTTCGGTCAAAGGCGAACGGGAATGGAAGATTTCGCAAGAAAGGACTGCCTTCCATGACCGCGACCAGCGCCGACTACACCGCCGACCTCCAGCTCTTCATCGCGGGCGAATGGCGGGGCGGCGAGGGGCGCGATGCGCGGCCGGTCGTCGACCCGGCGACCGCGGGCACGATCGCCGAGCTGCCGGTGGCGACCGCCGCCGACCTCGACGAAGCGCTCGCCGCCGCGGCGCGCGGCTGGCCGGCGTGGCGGGCGAAGACCCCCGACGAGCGCGGCGCGCTGATGCACAAGGTCGCGGGGCTGATTCGCGAACGCGTCGATCATATCGCGACGCTGCTGACGCTCGAACAGGGCAAGCCGATCGCGCAGGCGCGCGGCGAGGTGCTGTCGGCGGCGGGGCTGTTCGACTATTTCGCCGAACAGGGAAAGCGCATCGAGGGACGCGTCGTCCAGCGCCCGGCGGGCGAACGCGCGATGGTGCTGAAACAGCCGGTCGGCCCCGTCGCCGCTTTCTCCCCATGGAATTTCCCGGTCAACCTGATGGCGAAGAAGATCGCGCCGGCGCTCGCGGCGGGCTGCGTCGTGATCGCCAAGGCGCCCGAGGAAACGCCGGGCTGCACCGGCGCGCTGATGCGCTGCATCGCCGATGCGGGCATCCCCGGCGATGCCGCGCAACTCGTCTACGGCAATCCCGACATGATCAGCCGTCACCTGCTGGGCAGCCCGGTGATCCGCAAGGTCAGCTTCACCGGGTCGACCGCGGTCGGCAAGCATTTGATGAAGCTCGCCGCCGATCATGTGCAGCGGATCACGATGGAACTCGGCGGCCACGCGCCGGTGCTGATCTTCGACGATTGCGATCTGGAGGCGACGCTCGACCGGGTGGTGGCGCAGAAGTTCCGCAACGCGGGGCAGGTCTGCGTCTCGCCGACGCGCTTCTATGTGCAGGCGGGCATCTACGACGCCTTCGTGCGCGGCTTTGCCGAGCGGACGAAGCGGGTGCGGGTCGGCCACGGGCTCGATCCCGACACGCAGATGGGGCCGCTCGCCAATGCGCGCCGCGCCCCGGCGCTTCAGGCGATGATCGCCGACGCGACCGCCAAAGGCGCGCGCGTGATCGCCGGCGGTGAGGCGATGGGAGAGGGCTATTTCTTCCAGCCGACCGCGCTCGCCGATGTCCCGATCGAGGCCGAGGCGATGGTGAACGAGCCCTTCGGCCCAATGGCGCTGATGCGCTCGTTCGATACCGAAGAGGACGCGATCGAGCAGGCGAACCGCCTGCCCTACGGCCTCGCCGCCTTCGCCTTCACCGAGAACGGCCGGCGCATCAATCGCGTCGCCGACGGCATCGAAAGCGGCATGGTCGGGATCAACAGCTTCGTGATCTCCGCGCACGATCTGCCGTTCGGCGGCGTCAAGCAATCGGGATTCGGCAGCGAGAGCGGGCCCGAAGGGCTCGACGGCTATCTCGTCACCAAGGCGGTGCATATCTGTTGACGGAAGCGGGTCAATCCAAGGTCGTCAGGCGTCTCAATCGCGCTCCAGCCTGACGAAATCGCGCCCGAACGGCGCGAGGTGCGCGCCGCCGTCGACGAAGATCGTCTGCCCCGTCACCGACCCGGCGCGCGCCAGCCAGGCCACCGCGTCGGCGATCTCTTCCGGCGTCGGAAGCGCGCCCAGCGGCATCCGCCTTGCGAGGCGCTCCATCTGCGCATCGCTGTAATCCTCGGTCGGCAGGGTCAGGCCGGGGGCGACCGCATTGACCCGCGCCTTGCCGCCGAAGGCGACCGCCAGCGTGGCCGTCGCCTGCCACAGCGCCTGCTTCGACAGGCTGTAGGCGAGCTGGTCGGGCACCGGATGGACGATGCGCTGGTCGAGGATATTGACGATCGCGGGACGCGCGCGGCCCGCGTGAGCCGCCACCACGGCGCGCGCCAGCATCACGGGCGCGTGGTGATTGACCTGCATCGCCTCTGCGAGCGCGGCGCCGGTCAGCGTCTCCCACTCGCCCTCGGCGAACAGCGAGGCGTTGTTGACGAGCAGCGACGGCGCCCGGCCGAAGGCTTCGATCACCGCCGGCACCAGCGATTCGGTCGCGCCCGGATCGGCGAGATCGGCCTGGAAGCGCCGGCATTCGGCGCCGGTCTCGGCGATCGCCGCGGCCAGCGCCGGATCGGCCGGTCCCGGGCTGCGCTTGTGGATCGCGAGCGCATAGCCTTCGCGTGCGAGCCGGGCCGCGATCGCCGCGCCGATCCGGTGCAGCCCACCGGTGACGAGGGCGAGCGGCGCGTCCGTCACGGTCGCGCCCGCCGCATGGTGATGCCGATCCGTTCGCCGTCCTCGGCGATCGCCAGCTTGACGATCTTGACCTCGACCTCCTCGACGCGCTCGTCCTGCAGGAACAGCGTGTCGATGATATGGTCGGCGACGCTTTCGATCAGCACGAAATGCACGTCCTTGGGAATGCCGTCGGTCGCCGCGAATTTCAGGTGCATATAATTCTTGGAAGCACTCAGCGGTGTCGTCGGCTCGTAATGATCGGCGATTCCCAGCCGTGCGCGCACCGATATGCGCAGCGGCTGCGGCAGGTGCGTCTCCTCCGAATAGATGCCGGTCAGAACCTGGACGGTCAGCCCGTCGACTTCGAGCCACAATTGATCGGTCACAAGAAATTCCTGTTCGTCGGACCGATATTCGGCTTTGCAATGCCGACCCCGGACCCTAAAGCGCCGCCGCATTAGCGAAAGGGTGCGCGTTGGTCGAGTTTCTTCCTTTGTCCGAAATCGAACCGCAGGCGGTCGAGCATCTGCTCGACGCCGCTTTCGGAGCGGACCGCTTTGGACGAACCGCCTATCGCATCCGCGAGGGCATGGCCGCGGTCCCAGCGCTCAGTTTCGCGCTGGTCGACGACAAGGGACTGGTCGGCACGATTCAGTGCTGGCCGGTCGCGCACCGCGCGCCGGGCGGTACGGCGACGCCGCTGATCATGGTCGGACCCGTCGCGGTGCGCCCCGACATCCAGCGCGGGGGGCACGGCCGTGCGCTGATGGCGCGCATGCTGGAGGCGGCCGAAAGCCAGGCCGACAGCGCGCTGATGATGATCGGCGATCCCGAATATTACGGCCGCTTCTTCGATTTCACGGCGGAGGCGACGGGGGCGTGGGACCTGCCTGGCCCGTTCGAGCGGCGGCGCTTGCTGGCGCGGGCGGTCAACGGCCATGGCCTGCCCATCGCGGCGGGGATGATCGGGCCGCGCTGAGTCGACCTGATTCATCATTGCGAGGAGCGTAGCGACGACGCAATCCAGAGCGTGCCAAAGCTGCCATGGTTTATGGCGCTCTGGATTGCCGCGCCCGGCTATGCCGGGCTCGCAATGACGACGGCATGGGTTGCACCGACCGCCCATCCTCCTATGTCGGGGATATGGTCAGCCCCGCGCCTTCGCTTCCCAAGGCCTTCTCGCAGCTCTCGCTTGCCGAGGCGGCGGACCTGCTCGCGGCGCGCAAGCTGCCGCCGGTCGAACAGTGGCATCCCGAACGCAGCGGCGACAGCGCGATGGAGATTCGCGCCGACGGAAGCTGGTATCACGAGGGCGGCCGGATCGGGCGGCCAGCGATGGTGAAGCTTTTCTCCACCATCCTGCGGCGCGAACCCGACGGAAGCCACGTCCTCGTCACCCCCGCCGAAAAGCTGGCCATCGCGGTCGAGGATACGCCCTTCCGCGCGGTCGAGATGAAGAGTGAAGGCACGGGGGAGGGGCGCAGGCTCGTCTTTCGGCTCGACACCGACGACCTCGTCATGGCGGGGCCGCAGCATCCGCTGACCTTTGGCCGCGATCCCGGTCATCCCGATCCCCGCCTGCACGTGCGCGGAACGATCGGCAACGGGCTCGAAGCGCGGATCGACCGCGCCCTCTATTACGAGATCGTCGGGATGGCGCTGGCCGAGGCGGAAGGCGACCCCGCGATCTGGTCCGACGGCGTCCGTTTTCCGCTGGTCGACGGCGGGGCCGGGGACGGGGGCGGGACTCCCTGATGCTCTCCGACAAGCTGCGCGATGCGCTCGACAATCTGCTGCCCGATACCGGCGAGGACGAGGGCTATCTGCTCCAGCGCGGCGACCCGCTGCGCGATGCGGCGGTGCTGGTCGCCTTCACCGATCGGCCCGATCCCGGCGTGATCCTGACCCAGCGGCCGCAATGGCTGCGCGCCCATGCCGGGCAGGTCGCCTTTCCGGGCGGCAAGGTCGATCCCGGCGACCGCGACGTCGTCGACGCCGCGCTGCGCGAGGCCGAGGAGGAAATCGGGCTGCATCGCCGCGACGTGATGGTGGCGGGAACCACCGACGCCTATCGGTCGGGCAGCGGCTATCATATCACGCCCGTGCTCGGCGTGATCCCGCCCGACCTGCCGCTCGACCCCAATCCCGACGAGGTCGAGGCGTGGTTCGAGGTGCCGCTCGATGTCCTCTTCGACCCCGCCAATTACGAACGGCAGCAGGCGCATTGGCAGGGGCAGCTTCGCCGCTACTACGACATGCATTGGCAGGGGCGGCGGATCTGGGGCGTGACCGCGGACATCATCGTCAACCTCGCGCGGCGTCTGCCGCCGGGCTGGCACCGATGACGGTGCTTCCCGATGCGGAGTGGCGCGGCCGCGAGGGGTTGGCGCGCATCGTCGCGGCGCTGGGCGCCGACGCGGTGAAAATCGTCGGCGGCGCGGTGCGCGACACGTTGCTCGGCCACCCCGTCACCGACATCGACCTCGCGACCCCCCTGTTGCCGCAGGAGGTGACGCGGCGGCTGGAGGCAGCCGACATCAAGGTGATCCCGACCGGCATCGCGCACGGCACGGTGACGGCGATCGCGAGCGGCGACCGGCACGAAATCACCACGCTGCGCCGCGACGTGGAGACCGACGGGCGGCGCGCGACGATCGCCTTCGCCGACGATTGGCGCGAGGATGCGGCGCGACGCGATTTCACGATCAACGCGCTCTATGCCGATCCGGTGACGGGAGGCGTCGAAGACTGGTTCGGCGGGCTCGCCGACCTTGCGGCCGGGCGGGTGCGCTTCATCGGTGACGCCGCGATGCGGATTGCCGAGGATCATCTGCGCATCCTGCGTTTCTATCGTTTCGCGGCGCGTTTCGGGCATGGCGACCTCGATCCGGCAAGCCATGCCGCGGTCGTCGCGGCGCGCCAGTCGCTGAAGAGCCTGTCGCGCGAGCGGATCGCGGACGAGCTGACCCGGATATTGGCGCTGCCCGACCCCCGGCCGATCGTGCGGCAGATGGGGGCGGACGGCATTTTCGCGGTGCTGCTGCCCGAGGCCGATGCCGGTGCGGAGGCGGCGCTCGACCGCCTGCTGGCGAACGAAGGCGCTGTGGGCGCCACGCCCGATGCGCTGCGCCGGTTTGCGGCCCTGCTGCCCACCGATCCTGCGGTGGCCGAACAGGTGGCGAGCCGGCTGCGGCTGTCGACGCGGCAGCGCAAGCATCTGGCCGCGCTTGCCGCGCATCGCGGCGGGCCGCTTCAGCCGGTGCGGCAACTCGCCTATCGCATCGGGGTCGAGGCGGCGCGCGACGTGCACCTGCTCGCGGGCGACCGCGCGCAGGCGGTGGCGGCGGTGCGCGGCCTGGCCGGCTGGACGAACCCGGTGCTGCCGGTGAAGGGCGGCGACATCGTCGCGCGGGGCATCGCAGCGGGGCCGGAGGTCGCGCGCATCCTGAAGGCGGTCGAGGGCGACTGGATCGCGGAGGATTTTCCCGGCCCGGCGCGCGTCGCCGAGCTGGTCGATCAGAAAATCGGACGGTCGAGCGAGCGGCGCCAATAGGCGAAGGCGGCATCTTCCTCCATCGGCCGCGCGAACAGGAAGCCCTGGCCGAAATCGCAGCCCAGTGCCGACAGCAGCCGCGCCTGGTCCGGGGTTTCGACCCCCTCGGCGGTGGTCTTCATGTGCAGGGCCTCGGCAAGGCTCTAGATCGTGCGGACGATCGCCACCTTGTCGCGGTCGTCGACCATATGCTCGACGAAGCTGCGGTCGATCTTGAGCACGTCGAGCGGCAACCGCTGCAGATAGGCGAGGTTCGAATAGCCGGTGCCGAAGTCGTCCATCGCGACGCGTGCGTGCAGCGCCTTGAGCTCGCGCAGCACCGACAGCGCTAGGTCGGGGTCGCCGATGATCGCGCTTTCGGTGAGTTCGATCATCAGGCGCTCGCCGCCGATGCCGTTCTGGGCGAGGGCGCCCCGCACCACCGCTGCGACATCGTCGCGGACGAGCTGGATGGCCGAGACATTGACCGAAAAATAGCAATCGACCGGCCGGCCGCCGTTGCGCTCGTCCCATTCGGCGAGCACCGCGGAGGCCTTGCCGATCGCCCATTGGCCGAGCGGGACGATCAACCCCGAATCCTCGGCGATCGGAATGAACTCTGCTGGCGGGACGATCGCGCCCTCGCTGTTGCTCCAGCGTGCGAGCGCCTCGAAGCCCGCGACCTTGCCTGTCGCCAGTTCGACCAGCGGCTGGAAGTCGAGGCGCAGCCGATCCTCCTCGATCGCCTTGCGCAACTCGGTCTCGAGCCCGAAGCGATTGTCGGACAGCATCGCCGCTTCGGGTTCGTAGATTTCGATGCGGTCGGTCTGCTTGGCGCGCTTCAGGGCGATCTGGGCCTGGCGGATCTGGTCGGCGACATCGGTGTCGGTCGCCGCCTGGATCGCGCAGCCCAGCGCGCAATCGACGCTGACCTTCAGGTCGCCGATGCGGAACGGATGGTCGAAGCAGCCGCGGATGCGCCGCGCCATTTCGCGCACGTCGGTCCGGCCGCCCGTCAGGCGCGAGGAGATTGCGAACTCGTCGCCGCCGCTGCGCGCCAATATGTCGCCGCTGCGCAGGCTCGATTTCAGCCGCCGCGCGACGGTGATGATCAGCTCGTCGCCGGCCAGCGGCCCGATATGCTCGTTGATCCGGCTGAACCGCGCGAGGTCGAGCAGCAGGATGACATGATGCGCCCTGCCGTCGCTGGTCATGCGCTGCTCGACCAGTTCCTCGAACCCGGCGCGGTTGGGCAGGCCGGTCAGGCTGTCGGAAACGAGTTCGCGGCGCAGGTTGCGCTCGGTCATCATTTCCTGCGTCCGGTCGATCAGCGTCAGCAGGTAGAGCGACGTATCGCCGGTCTCGTCGGTCAGCGGGCCGATCGAGCCGCGCAGGTCGCGCGCCGCCACGCCTTCGCCCAGCCGACAGGAAAATTCCTGGGCGCCATATCCTTCGGCCGCCTGCTCGACGGCACGGCGCAACTCGACCGGCGTGCTCGCGCCGGTGGACGACAGGTCGAGTCGGTCGAATGCCGCGTTGCTGGCGTGCAGGCGGAAATTGCCGCGGTCGAGCGGACGGATTAGCGCTGCCGGAACCGGCAGCGCGTCGATCCAGCCGACAAACAAAGAGGGCCGGTCGTCGCCGGTTCGATCAATAGGCATGATAAAGGGTTTGATGCGACCTTTCCCCATTGTCCGAAGCCTATCGGATGGGGAGTAAAGAAGCTATTTACGGCAACAGGAAATTACAATCAGGCGAAACGATTGTTACGTGGGAAGCCCGTGGGGGGCATCCGGCCGGCCGCGCCGCGCGCGACGCGCCACGGCGCGACGTCGGTTTCGGTGCGGGTGCGGCCGCTGTCGCCGCCCATCGTCCAGCTCAGCCCCTCGGCAAAGACGAAGGTCGTCGCGTCGGACAGCCCGCCGTCGCGATAGCGTTGCAGCATCACGCCCTGGCCGCGGCCCATCACCGGCACCTCGGCGATCGGAAAGACGACGAGCTTGCGGTTCTCGCCGACCACGGCGATGCTGTCGTCGCCGGCGCCGATCGGGCGGACGACCGCAAGCTGCGCCTTGGGCTTCAGGTTGACGACGTTGCGCCCTTTGCGCGTCTCGGCGATCACGTCGCCCATCTGGACGACGAAGCCATGGCCGCTCGTCGAAGCGAGCAGCAGGCGTCCGTCGGCCTGTGCCGGGATCAGCGCGACGATATGCGCGTCGGGGTCTATGTCGACGATCAGCCGCAACGGCTCGCCGAAGCCACGCCCGCCGGGCAGCTTGTCGGCGCCGATGGTATAGAAGCGTCCATCGCTCGCCGCGACGAGCAGCTTGTCGGTTGTCTGCGCGTGCGCCGCGAAGGCGAGCTCGTCGCCTTCCTTGAACTTGAAGTCGCCCCACTGGCCTTCTGCGACATGGCCGCGCTGGGCGCGGATCCATCCCCGCTTCGAGAGGATGACGGTCACCGGTTCCTTTTCGATCATCGCGTCGAGCGGAATGTCGCGTGCCGGCGCCGCTTCGGACAGCGTCGTACGGCGCGCGCCGAGCGCGGTGTCGGGACCATAGACGGCGCGCAGCGCGGCGAGGTCGCGTTTCAGCCGCGTGCGCTGGCGCGCCGGGCTTTCGACCAGCTTCACCAGTTCCTCGCGTTCGGCGGTCAGGTCCGCCTGCTCGCGCTTGAGCTCCATTTCCTCCAGCTTGCGCAAGCTGCGCAGCCGCATGTTGAGGATCGCCTCGGCCTGCCGGTCGGTCAGCTGGAATTCGGCCATCATCACCGGCTTGGGCTCGTCCTCTGTGCGGATGATCTCGATGATCCGGTCGAGGTTGAGGAAGGCGATCAGATAGCCGCCGACCAGTTCGAGCCGGTCGTCGATCTTGCCGATGCGATGCTTGGCGCGGCGGACGAGGACGACGATCTGGTGTTGCAGCCATTCGGTCAGAAGCTGGTGCAGCCCCATGACCTTGGGCGTCCGCGTCGCGTCGAGGACGTTGAGGTTGAGCGCGAAGCGGCTTTCGAGCTCGGTCAGCCGGAACAGGCTTTCCTTCAATATCTCCGGGTCGACGTTGCGGCTCTTGGGCACCAGCACGATGCGGATGTCCTCGGCGCTCTCGTCGCGCACATCCTCGAGGATCGGCAGCTTCTTGTCGGCGATCAGCTGCGCGATCTGCTCGATCAGCTTGCCCTTGGCGACGCCATAGGGAATCTCGCTGATGACGAGCTGCCACGTGCCGCCCGCCTGCTTCTCGATCCCGCTTTCCTCCCAGCGCCCATCGGCATCCTTGCCGGTCGAGAAGCGCGCGCGGACGCGGAAACCGCCGCGGCCGGTCTGGTAGGCGTGGGCGATGGTTTCCGCGCTGTCGACGATGATGCCGCCGGTCGGGAAGTCGGGCCCCTTCACATGGGCGAGCAACTCGGCGAGTTCGGCCCGCGGATTGTCGATCAGCAGCAGCGCGGCGTCGATCACCTCGGCGGCGTTGTGCGGCGGGATGTTCGTCGCCATGCCGACCGCGATCCCGCTCGCGCCGTTGGCGAGCAGGTTGGGAAAGAGACCCGGCATGACCTCCGGCTCTTCGTCCTCGCCGTTATAGGTCGGGCGGAAATCGACGGTGCCTTCGTCGAGCCCCTGCATCAGGTCGATCGCGACGCGCGTCAGCCGCGCCTCGGTATAGCGATAGGCGGCGGCGTTATCGCCGTCGATGTTGCCG